>NZ_CBYB010000033.1 GCF_000577275.2 Rhizobium favelukesii | reverse complement strand
CAGTTTGATCGGAGATCTCTTAACGATCGATCCCGATGCGGGCTGCCGAGATCGCCAGCAAAAACCATCTAATCTTCCGACAAGGCTTCGTCCAAGGCCTTGAAGATAGCCTTCATGTCCTCGTCGGACGGCTCCGTTTGAATATCACCATGGACGATACGGTTTCGCAAGGCTATCAAAGGTCTTAGCTGGCGCTCGGTCTCTGGAGTGAGATATCCTAGCATCGCCAATGTCTCAACAACCGTCCCCGGAGCACGGGGGCGCTTGCCTTCTTCACTCTGAAGTCGATGAAGCGCAGCCTCCAGAAGAAACCAGCCGAGTGCGAAGGCGACACGGCGATGGCCCTGCTGTGCCAGTAAACGGGCTTCGTCCAGTTGCGCGCGGATCGCTTCTGCGGATGCAGCCGGAATGACAACGGTCGCTTGAGGGTCGTTCCCTCCGTAGGTGATAACAAACTGCCATCCTGGCTGCCCTTCAACGAGCCGGCGAATCTCATTCAGCGATCGTTCGGCGGCGGAGTTCGAGCGTTGCCTAACCTCGATAATGACGTTGACACCTGGTTTGCGCGCGATCGCATCAGGACGATACGAGCCAAGGAATGCGGGAACATCGTCGCGTCCCGGGTGTGCAAAGAAGACGAACCCTTGCTCTTCATACTGAGATTTCAGCTTTTCGAGCGCCTGCCGCTCGAACTCGACCGCGGATTGAGCATTCAGGTTCATCAAAGTCTCCTCCAACTTAAATCGTTGGCGACATGAACATAAACGACTGGCGTTGGACCGTCCGTCCCGCTTGTCGTATCCAAAGCAATTGTAAGCTGTTCACTCGGGGTCGCAAACTCCCAGTCGACAGACGGTTCAAATTTTTGCACGGTCACCCTCTCGACAGCCTTATCATCTGTATAAACAACCCCGATCAAAGCATCCATGATCGGCTTGACAATATTGTCGACGTCCCCGCCCATCGCCGCGGTCGGAAAGTAGTAGATGGTGAGAGCAAGCGGTTCTGGCTCCAAATAGGCCCACTCGACAGTTTCTTCGACCCGGAGTCTTGCGGCCTCCGCGACTGCACTTTTCCAGCGCTCCTTTGATGTGGATTTAGCCTGGAGGGAAATCGGCGTTCCCATAAGATGAAATTCAAAGGGTAAAAGGACGTCTTCGTTTTCCAAACTGCCTCCCGTTCCCGGCGAGTGACCACCTTCATTAACCCACACGCGAGCTTAGCCAGATGGCGGTCACGACGCGAGCTCTGTTGAACGATGTATAGCTTTAGCATTGCTTTTTAAACCAAGGGGTTGTCCGCGATAGTGTTGAGAAGCGTTTCCAGCTCCTGAATGCTTGTCATGACCGACGCAAAATCAGGTGGCGTTTCAAATATCATGGCAGACATTCTTTCGTAGTCGGCTCCCAGTTTCTTACGCATCTCGGGGGTGGGCACCAGCCGAAAACTTCCTGGGACCGCTCGATCATATCGATGATCCGGTGCGCGAAACATCAGCTCTTTATGCCGGCGGCAAGCCTCCGCAAGGTCAAGCATCGATGCAGTGGCCCTGCCGTAGCCGGGATTCGTCCAAATTTGATGAACATCGTAATAGTGGCGCGAGTATCGATTGAGATCTGGAACTTTCAGCTCAGGACTATCCTGCATTCTTCGTTTTTCCGTCATCTCCGTCATCGCGTGAAGGATCAGAACTTTTTCCCAAAAAGTGCGCTCCGGCTTGACCGTGGTGACATTCCCGACCGTCAGGTCAGTGCCCTTTCTCATCTCCGAGGCAACGTATGGAATGATCTCTCGCTTCTCGGCCGGAACCGGATCCGGGCGTGCCCCGCCTTCGATACGCACTGCCGCCTCGACATAACCGCCGCTCGTGTCGAAGACGCTTCTGTATCCCAGAACCAGTACGTCGAGCGCCTCTTTTCTCCGGTAAAGATCGTACCCGAAGTCGAGCGAGAAATGTCCCTTTTGTCCGATCTGTTCCTCGACTGCTGCGATTTCCTCATCGAGCAAATGCTTGAGGGGCTTGGACATGTAATGCCGTGCTGCCTCGTCCACCTGCTCGGCCAGGGCCTTCTGCTGCTGATTGACCGAGGGGAGCGCTGCGATATCGGCTTCGAGCGGAACTTTTAGATCAGCCTTGTAGATCCCGATGTCGATGTCCTCGGAAAAACGCTGGATCAGGCCATATGCTTTGCTAAGGCTGGTACCGCCCTTAAAATAAAGACCGATGGCATCGTCCCTCCGCCGGTTAAACAGGAAGTCAAGCCCCCAACAGACATAGAGATCCTTCTCGATATTCTCGGCCCGCGTCTCCAGGTCGGACGCCGCGGCGGAGAATAGTGCTCTCCGCTCGTCAGCGCTTGAGCGAAGGACTTCAATGAAGCTCTGGCGCATGTTCATCCTTTCCGTCGTGGCCTGTTGGAGTGTCTTCATCCACCGGGGGCCGCGGGTCGCGTGTTATCGTTTCTATCGCCTGGTACATCCAGGCAGGGATGGCGTTGATGTTTTCGCGCAGATCTTCGACAATCGGCTGCCTGTGCGGGCTTCGTGCCAGGTAACGGACGATACCATCGACAACCGTCTCCAGATTGGACCGCTCATCGCGAAACCAGTGGAGGGCCTGGATCACTCGCATTGCCGGTCGGCCTGCCCAGAAAGCGGTCTTTGCCGAAATTCGCTTGAAGTCCAGAATATAGATGACCGGTTTTGTGGCCTGCGTGTCACCCGCATTGGCCGCGATTTCGATGGTTCGGGGATAGGTATCTGCATAGATCGTGGACCGGGCCGGAACTGCCGTCGTCAGGCCAAGATCGTTGGCAGCCGTCATGCCGTCGACGCACACACGAAGCTTGTCGCGCCGTGCGATCGCATCGATGAATGAGGCGCGGGGCGGAAACACCATCTTCCCGGTCAACTGGCTGATACCCGGCTTGTCATAGAGACCACGATGAGGGCGTCGGATGTCACCGCGATTGGTCAGCCGCTGCAGCGCCTTTTCGACAGCGGTCGGTGTTGCGATATCCAGGAAATCGGCGCGCGACCACACGCCCGAAGGCGCCGCGCCGGCAATCCTTTGGTGAATGCGTTCGAGAGTGTCCGATGTGGGATCCGGCATAGCTGACCTACCTTCTGACCGAAGATTATATACAAACTTTGGTCACTGGCAACCGATTTGATCATACTGACCAATTCTTATACCTAAATATTGGTCAGTATGATTATTCAGGCTTTCATGTAGTGCTTTTGAAAAGCAGTGGTCAGGCCCTTGTCATTCGTCTGCTTGCACATGGCAAGGATAGCCGGAGCGAGTTTCAAGCCGAGCGTATATCGGCTCGATTTGACCGTTTTCTTTGCGACGTCGAAAATTTCTAGTGCCTCCGCAGACAGCGATCCCGTCGCCCAGAACTCAAAGTGGACCTTCAGGTTTTTCCAATCCGGATGGTTTTTGATGGCACTGAAAGCCGTCGGCACGTTGTGCTGTAACCATCGCTTGAATTCACTGTCCGGGATTTCGCCATAGGGACTGTAGCCTTTGCACTCGAAAAGGTGAATTGATGCATTGCCATTGATCGCTACGACATCCACCTCAGCCTGTTTCTTGTTCGCATCATCCTTGAAGATGCGGTTCATCTTGATGTCCCAGGAGATAGTTTTACGGACTATGTCGGCTGCGAGGTATTCGAACAACGTGCCGCGCAGTTGCGAGGACGCGCCTTCGATCTTACCAAGCCTGCTGAAAAGTTCGTCGAACCTCGCCGGGTCGATGGCAGATGTTGCAGCTTGGCGCAGAACGCTGGTCAGTTCCTTAAGTCCAGCGGCGATTTCATCACCAAACAGATTTCCCGGTGTCGCCGCTATGATCCCGTTCTGCTTGGCAAGCATGAACGCGTCATGCGAATAGGAATCGGCGACGAACATCTGGATGGTCGGCCCGACGTTACGGAGTGCACGCAGCGAATGGCATTTTTGAAGAAACGGCCGAATCCCTCCGACGCCGACCTCTTCGCCAAGAAGAATATCGCAGGCAAGAAACCCTGGCTTTTGTTTGCCGTCGTCACCTTTCGTCAGAAAGCTCAGATAAGATGGCGCCGTTAGATCCCACGCAAACGTGCCCACCCTTGGCAGTGTCTCGCCGTCACGTGTGGACACCTTTTCGTAACTGACGAGACCGAGCTTCCTGCTCCAATCACTGATGGCCTTGAGCAGTACGGACTCGGTAATTAGCCTCGCTCGGACATCTTGCGCCAAGAATTCGTAACGGCCCTCGTATTGGCTGAACACGATGCATTCACCAATGCCGCTGACAAGAACCTTGTCCAGAAGTTGCGCCTGCTTTAGTCGATTGAAGATCGTATCAGGTGACAAATGCCGTGCCTGCATCATCGGAGCACCACAGGCGATCGCAAAGTGCTTCACGGGAATAAGCCCGCCACGTTGCAAGATCGACTCGATCGCCAATCCATATGCCGACCGTGTTCTGATCAGCGACTCGACGAGTTTCTCCCAATATTGTGGCGAGCCGTACTGCTGCTGCAGATAGATGAAGCGGGCCTTTCGGGGGAAGGTGATATACGCGAGACGCTTGACTGCGGTTCGTGTTCTCGAGACCCGTTGCCTAGCAGCATCCGGTTTCAAACCGTGGTCGTCGATCAGGAATTGTGCCACGTCGCTTGTAAGCGAGGGGCCAAATGCCGACAAATAATCCAAAACCGCATCACTCATAGGGAAAATCTCGCTGTCACACAGCGCTATTAATAACTTACGTACATGGAGGCGAGAACCGCTTTTTTGTGGTGTCGGCTATCCAATTGAATTGATAAGGGAATCTAGCCTTCTTAGTGAGCGCTTTCTTCCGTCGGTGTCACAGTCGGCGAAAATTATGGATGAAAGCGGCCCTATTGCTCTATCGATGATGGCACCATCACCGTCTGACGCGGCTACTTTGATCCGGCCAGTTTACACTCGCGGTCTGACAATGTAGCAGGATCGGCAAGGCATCGGGAGAGCATGCCTTGCCGACGGGATGCAATGCCGGAGCACGCAGATTATTGAAGCAGCTGCGTCTTGATCGCCTGTCCGACAATGGTCAACTGCAGCACCGGTTCGCCGCGGATGAAGCTCTCCTCGACCAGCTCCATCTTTTCCAGCCGCTCGACAAGCTTCTCCGACAGCCGCTTGTCACCCACGAGCCAACCGCCGCCCACTTTCCTCTGTCGCCGAAAGAAGGCAATTGCTCGAAGTGCTTCTTCTTGCGTTCGGGTCAAACTGCGCAATGTCTCCGCGGCGACCGGAGGGTCTGCCATATTGTGCATGGTCACGACCCTCCGCCGCTATCTGATGGATTATCTGCTGCCGGCCAATCGTTGGAAGGTTCTTCTATCGGTTCATCCGTCGGATCAGGGTCACGATCATAGGCGAGCTGTCGCTTTGCCAGAACGTCCTGCAGCGTCTCTATGACACGCGTTGTTCCATGCCCCTCGCGTGCGAAGCGGTCGATGATTTCCGCAACGGCATCATCCAGCTGTTGAAACAGTCGTTCAGGACTTTGAGTTCTATCGGTCATGGACAAAATCTCCTGATCAGCCGCCGATCCGACGCTGCTGCCAATCCTTATATGGCGCCAGAAGCTGACCGGGGAACCGTTCCTCTATGGCCGTCTCCACCATGGCGATCTGGGCGAATACATCGCTGTCATCGCGATTTTTGGGAGCAATGCTCTCGCTTGCCTCTTCAAGCTCTTGCATCAGTCCGAACACTTCCTCATCCGTCATCGCCCCTAAGCGATCTGAGAACTCCACGGTATCGAATTCTTGTTGAGCGGGCATCACGACACTCCTTTGTTTCGCAGCCGGCTACCTCCGAAGATGACGAGCGAGGTAACCGCACCACCGTTTCCTTGAGATGTGCTATCCGTCGTCCAGTTCAATCCAGACCGGGGCATGGTCGCTGGTGTGCTCCCAGCCCCGCGCGAACTTATCGACACCGCAGGTCTGCAGTCTTTCCCTCAGCGATGGGCTCAGCAGGAAATGGTCGATGCGCAGCCCGGCGTCGCGGGCGAAGGAGTTCCGGAAATACTTCCAGAACGTATAGATCCGCTCTTCTGGATGCAGCAGCCGAATGGCGTCCGTCCAGCCCATGGCGATGAGTTCGGCATAGGCCGCGCGAACCTCAGGTCGAAAGAGGGCGTCATCCCGCCAGCGCTCCGGCTTGTAGACATCGAGATCGGTCGGCATCACATTAAAGTCGCCGACGAGAGCTACGGGCACCTCGAGCTCGAACAGGTCAGCGGCGTAGGATTGAAGACGCTTGAACCAGCGGAGTTTGTAATCGAACTTCGGCCCAGGTGCTGGATTGCCGTTCGGAAGATACAGGCAACCAATGACGGTGCCATCGATGGCAGCCTCGATGTAACGGCTGTGACTGTCGTCAGGATCGCCAGGCAAGCCGCGTCGCGTCTTTCGCGGCTCCTGATCCTTGGCAAGGATCGCCACGCCATTCCAGGATTTCTGACCGTGCCAGATGGCGCCGTAACCCGCACGCTCGATCTCGCGGCGCGGAAACTTCTGGTCCGGCGCCTTTAGCTCCTGCAGGCACACCACATCAGGTTTCGCCTCGTCGAGCCAACGGAGCAGGACCTCAAGCCGACCGTTGATGCCATTGACGTTATAGGTGGCGAGCTTCACCGGCGTTTCCGTCAGTGCTTGCGATCACCCTTGTCGCCCTGACCCGGCTTCGCATCATGCTTCGCGTCGTGGCGGGCATCGGCCGACAGCGATCGCGAGACGTCGACGCTCTCCTTGAACTTGCCGTCCTTGTCCCGACGGACATAACGCTTGTCGGTTCCCGTATCGATCAGTTCGCGCTTGCTCATGGCAGGACTCCTTTAAGGTTGCTCCACAAAGAAACGCGCGCGGCCCCGAAAAGATGCACCGGAATCAAGAGTCTAGTGCAGACTCGCAAAACGAGCAGCGTAGTCGGCCTAAGCCCTTGAAAAATGATTCGTTTCGACTCGGAACAATTACATGCCGATTCACTTGAATCGCATTGGTTGTGTCAGGAGTACTGCGTCATGGTTGCCCCGAGAGCGAATTGGAAAGGTTTCATCAAATTCGGAGAGGTCGCTTGCCCGGTGGCACTCTACACCGCGGCATCATCCTCGGAACGGATCGCTTTCAACACGCTGAACCGCAAGACCGGCAATCGGGTGAAGCGCGAGTTTGTTGACAGCGAGACCGGCGATCCGGTCGAACGTGACGATCAGGTGAAGGGCTACGAGATCGAGAATGGTCAGTAAATCGTACTTGAGCCTGACGAAGTGGCGGCTGCCGTGCCCGACAGCGACAAGACGCTGAAAATCGACGCCTTCATTCCCTGCAATGAGATCGACGACGTCTATTTCGACAAGCCGTACTACCTGGCGCCCGACAAAATGGGGACGGATGCCTTCGTGCTGCTGCGCGACGGCATGAAGGAAGCGAAAGTCGCGGCCATTGCTCACACGGTCCTCTTCCGCCGTGTCCGCACCGTGCTCATCCGGCCGCACGGCAAAGGGCTAATCGCCACCACCCTTAACTTCGACTACGAGGTTCGCTCCTCCGAGGAGGCGTTCGAGGAACTGCCCGATCTGAAGATCGAAGGCGAGATGCTGGAGCTAGCCGAGCATATCATCGGCACCAAGAAGGGCAGCTTCGACGCCAGCACGTTCGACGATCGTTATGAGGCGGCCGTCGCCGAGCTGGTGAAGGCCAAGCTCGAGGGGAGGGCGCTTCCCAAGAAGAAGGCGCCGGCGGCATCGAAACCTAGCGATCTTCTGCAGGCACTCAGAGAGAGCGCCGGCTTAGGTGGGAAGAAGGCCGAGCCGAAGCGAACGGCTGGCAACGCCAACAAGGGCACGCGCCGCCAGAAGGCCGCCAAGCCCGCCGCGGCCAAATCAAAGTCGGCGGCGTCCCCGACTCGCCGCGCCGGTTGATCGGAGGATATCGTGGCTATCCGTCCCTATTGGAAAGGCTATCTCAAGCTCTCGCTCGTCACTTGCCCGGTGCAGATGATGCCGGCGACCTCCGAGAGCGAGAAGGTTCGCTTTCACACGCTGAACCGCGAAACCCAGAACCGCGTTGTCAGCCACTATGTCGATTCCGTCACCGGCAAGGAGGTCAAGGACGAAGACGAGGTCAAAGGCTACCAGCGTGGCGAGAACGAATACATCATGCTGGAGGACGAAGAGCTGGAAAACGTAGCGCTCGAAAGCACCAAGACAATCGACATTTCGACCTTCACGCCGCGCGACAGTGTGGAATGGATTTTGGCTCGACACACCCTATTATCTGTCGCCCAACGATCCGGTCGGACAGGAAGCCTTCTCCGTCATCCGCGACGCGATGGAGGCCCAGGACATGGTCGGTATCTCGCGGCTGGTGATCTCGCGCCGGGAACGCGCCGTCATGCTGGAGCCACGCGGAAAGGGTATTGTCCTTTGGACCTTGCGCTACGGGGATGAAGTCCGTGACGAGGATACCTATTTCGCAGGCATCGACGACGAGACGGCGGATTCCGACATGATGCCTTTGGTGCAGCAGCTGATCAAGAAGCAGACGAAGCATTGGGATGCGAAGATGGTGATCGACCCTGTGCAGGACCGGCTGCTCGATATCATCGCCGCCAAGAAGAAGGCGATGAAGAAGCCGGCGAAAGCCAAGCAGCCAGCACCGGGGAAAGCTGCGCCAAGCAACGTCATCAATATCATGGATGCCCTGAAGAAGTCGGTCGCGGCAGAAAGCCGGTCAAGCAAGTGAGAAGACCCGCCAAACCACTGCTACAAGATGACAGCTTTACCGCAAAATCGCAGCCGCGCCGAAAGCGCGACCCGGCTCAACCGAATCTTCCGTTCGATCCAATGCCAGACCGGGTCGAGCCGTGCCTGGCGCTCCTGAAGGCTACGCCGCCGACCGGCCCTGACTGGGCCTATGAAATCAAATGGGACGGATACCGTCTGGCGATCCACATCGAGCCGAGGGACGTGCGGATCATTACACGCGGAGGCCATGACTGGACGCATCGCTTCCCGACGATTGCTGAGGCCGTCAGAAACCTGGGCGTTTCGACAGCCATCCTCGACGGCGAGGCCGTGGTTCTGAACAGCGAGGGACGCTCGGACTTTGGAGCCTTGCAGCGTTCGCTCGGCGGGCGCGGCGGTAAGCGTGTTTCGACGGAATCCGTCTTGTTCGCCTTCGATCTTCTTTACTTCGATGGCCACGATCTGACCCGGACCGAGCTTTCGGTCCGTCGCCATCTGCTTGAGGATCTGCTCGGGGGCGCGGTCGGTGCCACACAGTTGTCCGAGGAGGTGGCGGGTGACGGCGCCGAACTTCTGGAAAACGCCCGCTCGCTTGGGTTGGAAGGTATCATCGCCAAACACCGGGACAGTCCATACCGATCCGGCCGGACCGGCGACTGGCTGAAGATCAAATGCATTCAGAGTGAAAGCTTCATGATCGTCGGCTACCAGCAGTCGACGGTTGCCCGCGGTGGGATTGGCAGTCTGCTGCTCGCCGCCCGGCGCGGATACGATTGGGTATACGTCGGCGCCGTTGGCACGGGCTTCAAGGAAAAGGATGCGGCCTACCTGAAGAAGACGCTCGACACGCTAAAGACGCGGACTCCGGTCGTTCCGCTCAAGGGCAAGAATTACGTCTTCGCGCAGCCGACGCTGATTGCCGAGATCGAATTCCGCGGCTGGACCGACGACGGCAATCTGCGGCACGCATCTTACAAAGGCCTTCGGGAAATTCAGGATAATGCTGCGGTTTACGCGCTGGATTGAGTGTGACCCAGCACTGGCCAGTTTTTTCTGGCAGCACTCTTGAATCAAAACATGCCAAAAACCAAATCGATTGCCGCCAGCTGCTGAGGACAGGGCTGGACTTGCTGGGAGCGCCGCTTTCGGCGCTTCCGTACCCATGTTGCTTCAAGGAGGATATGGCTATGGCAACATCTTACGACTATGCACCCCTCTTCCGCTCGACCGTCGGCTTTGACCGGGTCTTCATTCTTCTCGAAAATGCCCAGCGCGCCCGCTCGATCAGCGACTGGCCGCCCTATGACATCGCCAAGACCGGTGACGACAGCTACCGGATCTCGATTGCGGTGGCGGGCTTTGCCCAGGATGACCTCGACGTCACCTTCCAGTCCAACCTTCTGATCGTCACGGGCAAGAAGCAGGAGACCGCCAATGACGGCTACCTGCATCGCGGCATTGCCGGTCGGCCCTTTGAGCATCGGTTCGAGCTTGCCGATCATGTCAGGGTGAATGGCGCGGATCTGAGCAATGGTCTGCTGTCGATCGATCTCGTTCGTGAGATCCCGGAGGCCTTGAAGCCGCGGAAGATCGACATCCAGACCAACCCGGCCCTCGCGCAGTCGACCGCCCCGGTGCAGATCGAAGCACAGAAGGCCGCGTAACCGAGACTTTGGAGAGGGGCGCCGCGCGCAGCGGCGCCTGTTAAACATTCCGGGTTGGGAAGGAGAGAGCCATGAAACCCGATATGTTCAGACAACCTGTTACCATCCTCGTCGGGCTTGGCTTCCCGGCTGAGGTCCGGAGCGTCATGGATGCCTACCGGCATCTCGTCGAATGGCCCGCGTTGCAACGTGATAACGCGCACTCGGTCGCGCTAAAGGCCTGTAGTGCGGCACTGCGCGGCGAGATCGAAGCGGAGACCGCGCGCGGCCTGTTCGCCGCCTTCGCTGAGAAGTACGATCTGCTGGCGCCGGAAACCAATGTGATCGCCGCCTCCCGTCGCCGGCATGACAAAGATCCGCACGTTCGCTAAGAAGGCCGACATGCACGAGATTTTGCAGCAGGCGGCAAGCAGTGCCGCTGCGATGGGTCCGACGATCCTGCTACAGGGCATGCAGATTGAGCGGCCGCTTGACGTGGTGAAAGCGACCGCACTCTCCGCAGACGACAAACGGGCCATCCTGGCGGCATGGGCCTCGGACTTCTACGCGGTCGACTCGAAGCCGGCGTTCCGCCATATTCCCGGAACGCCGGAGCCGGTTTTCGTCGATGAGGTTCAGGCTGCCCTCAGAGAACTTGATCAGCGCTACGGCTTCTGATCTCTGGCTTCTTATGCGGCCTGTTTCATCGACTTCGCCAGCCGCTTGATGGCCTGCTCCAGCGAACGCTGTCCATCGCAATAATCCTGCCAGGCCGTCGTCTTCGCCAGCAACGCCGGCACGGTGCGGATCGTGAAGCGCTTCGGATCGAGATCCGTCTTTACCTGGCTCCAGGTGAGTGGCATCGATACTGGCGCGCCCGGTCGCGCGCGTGGCGACAACGGCGCGACCGCCGTCGCCATCCGGTCATTGCGCAGGTAGTCGAGGAAGATGCGGCCGTTTCGCTGGTTCTTCGCCATCTTGATCAGATAGAACTCAGGGTTCTCGCGTGCCATCTGCAGGCAGACATCGTGCGCGAAGCCTTTGGCCTCCGACCAGGCCAGCTTCTTGCCCTTTGCTGCCGCCAGCGGCGTGACGACGTGCAGGCCTTTGCCACCGGTGGTCTTGCAGAAACTGACGAGGCCGAGTTCTTCAAGCCGGTCGCGCATTTCCCGAGCGGCTTCGACGACGGTTGAGAACGGGACATCCGGACCGGGATCAAGGTCGAAGACAAGACGGCCTGGCACCTCAGGCTGGCCCGCTTCGCAATTCCACGGATGCAGTTCGACGCCGCCGATCTGGGCGATGGCGGCAAGGCCCTCCACCCGATCGATCTGCAGATAGGGTTTCTTGTCGCCGAATACCTTGACCAGTTCGAGCAGGTTCGAGGTTCCCGGCATCGCATGTCGCTGGAAGAACTGTTCGCCGTCGATGCCATCAGGCGTTCGGATGATCGAGCATGGCCGTCCCTTGATATGGTCGATCAGCCATGAACCAACGGCTTCGTGATAACGGGCCAGATCTTCCTTGGTCACCGGCTCTCCGTCATTGGCATCGGGCCAGAGCGGCTTGTCCGGGCTGGAGATCATCACGCCCATCACCTCGGCCTTGGCGTTCTTGCCGCGCGACGGTCTCGATGGCTTTGTCACGGCCGGCGTCGGCGTGTCGGTCTTAGCCGGCGACGCCGGCTTTTCCGCCTCGACTTCGGCTGCAGGCTTGTCTTCGCGCAAACCCTTGAACGCCGCCTGACGCACCAGTCCGTCCGCTGTCCAGCCGGCGAACTGGATCTCGGCGACCAGTTCGGGTTT
>NZ_CBYB010000032.1 GCF_000577275.2 Rhizobium favelukesii | reverse complement strand
CCGATGCCCGTGAACGGTGATCTCTCGGCCTCGATCTCCCGAAGCTTCGGCAAGATCGTATCGACCGTTTTGGCACCGTAGCCGGTCCCGACCCGGCCGACATAGACGAAGTGATCACCCCTGAAGACACCGACCAACAGGGAGCGGAACTTGCCGTTGGTCTTGGCATAGGCGCCGATGACGACTTCATGGCCAGCGCGGCACTTGGACTTCGCCCAGGTCTCGGTGCGGCCCGATTGATAGGGCGCGTCGGCCTGTTTCGAGACAATGCCTTCCAGCGACAGCTTGCACGCCGATTTGAGGACGGCGTCGCCACCGGTTTCGAAATGTTCGACGAAACGCAGGCGTGGGTCCTCGCCGGCATCACTCAGCAGTGTCTGCAGCCGTTCCTTGCGTTCGGTCAGCGGCAGCTGCCGCAGGTCTTCATCGCCCTCGAACAATAGGTCGAAGGCAAAGTAGACCAGTTCGTCGGTCCTGCCTTCCGACAGCGCCGCCTGAAGTGCTGCGAAATCCGGCGCCCCGTTTTCATCGAGTGCGCAGATCTCCCCGTCGATGATGGCATCAGGCAAGTCTGCGGCCGATGTCGCAATCGCCGGATACTTAGTGGTCCAGTCCAGGCCCTTGCGGGTCTTCAGCGTCACCTCGCCGTTTTCGATGCGCGTCTGGATGCGGTAGCCGTCGAATTTGATCTCGTGGATCCAGCCATCGTCTGAAGGCGGGCGATCGAGCGTTTCGCAAGCTGCGGCGGTATGAACTCCGGCATCGCGGACTTTGCAGGTTTTTTCGGTGCTGGCTTTCGCTTTGTCTTCGTGTCCGCGGCACGTTCCTCTGCAGCCAGTCCATGATTGCTGTCCCAAACGGCATCCGCCTGAACGTCGCCGCTCTGGACCATGAACGGCTTCGGCTTCCTGCCCTTGCCGGCGGCGATCGCCTCCATGGTTCGGCCGGATGCAACGGAGGTTGCATTGTCCTCAAGGATGGCAGCGCCATTCTCCTCGACTGAGTAATCGTCGTGGTGTTTGATCAGCAGCCAATTCGTCCGCTTGCCCCCGTCGCGGTCATTGCGCATCCGCACCAGCACGAAGCTGCCATGCAGCCGCTCGCCCTCTAGCGTAAACTTGAAATCACCCTTGGCGAGCGCCTGTTCGGGCGTCTTGTTGCCTTCAGGCTCCCAGTAGCCGCGATCCCAGAGCATGACCGTGCCGCCGCCATACTGGCCTTTCGGTATGGTACCTTCGAAGTCGCCGTAGTCCAACGGATGGTCTTCGACCTCGACAGCCAAGCGCTTGTCGTGCGGATCCAGCGAAGGTCCTTTGGTCACCGCCCAAGACTTGAAGACGCCATCGAGTTCGAGCCGCAAGTCATAATGCAGCCGCGTCGCGTCGTGTTTCTGAATGACGAAGCGCCTGCGGTTCGACGCCTTCAGCTTCGCTGCGCCGCTCGGCTCCTGCGTTTTCTGAAAGTCGCGTTTCTGTTTGTAGGTCGAGAGCTTGTCGCTGGCCATGGCAGTCCCCGGTACAAATCCGCCTCCCGCCTCGGATGAAGACGGGATGAGGCACGGGCCGGACAGGTTGGACGCTCGACTGCCGTTTCGTTGGCCGCGACGAGAAACCGGAAAAACCATCGCGTTCGTCATCCCTGTCACGTCCGGTTGACACAGCCGCGACCTCAACAAGCAAAAAGCAACAGATTGTCGTTTTGTTCCGATTAGTTAGATAAGAGTGCCGTTGCCTCGCTGCGCTTGTTGCCTTACCAAGTGATCTGCATTTTTGGCATGACTGCGCTGCAGCAATGTCTATTTAATAGGCGCGGAGAACCGGTATGGTGTCGTTATCGAACTGATGCACCTCCTCCCGCGTCGGTTCGATGTGCAGACGTCCTACTCCTCCTCCTCCCAAGGGCGTTTGCGGGAACGGCAACACTCCTCCTCCCAGTTGCTGTTCGGTTATTTTTGGAAAAGCCTGCCGCACCTCCTCCCGCGGCAGGCTTTTCGTTTTGGACCCTATCGAGCAGCGGCATGTTTTAGGTCCTGCGCAAAACGCGAAAAAAATGAGTCGGTGGAGTCATTTGGCTCCCACAGTCTAGACTCCTGATTCGCCTCATCATTTCGCCAGCAGCGCTTTAGTTGAGCCTAAATAAGCTCTTTAAGACCGGCTTGACTCCCTCACGAGGACGGAACAAAAGAGGAACGTCAACAATTTTCGGGGACATGAAGTCCATGCAACGCGAACCGGAGGAGGTCCGTGAACGATGTCGCGCGTCCACAATCCTCGGGTCATCGAGGAACTCAGGGACCGTATAGCCCATCTGGAGGGAGGTACGGCAAAAAAGGCCATTGTGCTGCCCTTCGGGGTTCGCGAGATGGATGAGCGGCTGCCAGGTGGCGGCCTGCCTTATGGTGCTCTGCATGAGATTGCGGGTGGCGGCGCCGGTACGGTGGACGGAGCTGCGGCTGCATTGTTCGCCGCCGGCATTGCCGCGCGCTCGAAGGGCAAGGTGCTCTGGTGCCTCACGAGGCCCGATCTCTTTTTCCCCGCTATCGCCCAGGCTTGCATCCCGACCGCGTGATCTTCTGTGAAGGCGACAAGGAGGAGGACGTCCTCGCTTCCATGGAAGAGGGGCTTTCCTTCGGTGGACTGGCAGCAGTCGTTGGGGAGCTGGTTCGATTGCCGATGGTGGCATCCCGGCGGCTTCAACTGGCTGCCGAGAAGACAGGGACCATGGGGCTCGTTGTCCGCAGATGGCGGCGGCAGACGGAGGCCTCTGACTTTGGCAATCCGACAGCCTCGACGACACGATGGAGGGTGAGCATGCTTCCGTCGGAGGCGTTGCCAGTCGCGGGCGTTGGCCGCCCAAGATGGCTGGCCGAGTTGATGCGCGTGAAAGCAGGCGAGTGTGCTGAGTTCGAACTAGGAGCCTGTGATGCCAAGGGTCGTTTGTGTCTACTTCCCCACTCTACCAACAGACCGGATACGTCGGCATGGAGAGGGAACCGTGCCAGCTGACCAGCCGCTTGTCGTAATTTCGAAATCGGGCTCGAAACGCTGGGTCTCTGCTGCCGACACCGCCGCGCGCAAACTTGGCCTCAAGCTCGGTATGCCGGCGAGCAAAGCCCAGGCCGTCGTCGCCAATCTGAAGATGATCGATGCCGATCCTGCCGCCGACGCGGCTGCCCTTGAACGACTGGCGCTGTGGGCGCTCCGGCAATACAGCCCTGTCGTTGCCGTCGACGGCACGGACGGTATCGTAATGGACACCGAAGGCGCCGATCATCTTCAGGGCGGCGAAGCCCTGCTGATTTCCGGGCTGGTCAACGGCTTGAGAGTACGAGGCCTGACCGCTCGTGCCGCGGTCGCCGATACGTGGGGAGCAGCGCACGCGATCACCCGCCTGACGTCGGCGGAAACGACCGTTGTTCCGCTAGGCGGCGTGGCGAAAGCAGTCACTCGCCTGCCGATCCACTGTCTCCGGCTCGCCCCGGACACGATCCACGGTTTGCGGGTGATGGGCGTTGAGACGGTCGGTGAACTCTCCTCTATGCCTCGCGCGCCGTTGACGCTGCGATACGGCCCGGAGGTCGGGCGGCGGCTGGACCAATTGTTCGGGCGGATGGCGGAACCCATTGAGCCTCTAAGAACCCCGGAGCTTGTCGAGGCAGCGAAGAACTTTCAGGAGCCAATCGGTGCAGCGGAAACGATCGCCAAATATGTGTGTCGACTGGTTCGCGAGCTGACCTCCAAACTGGAGACACGCGGTCTCGGCGTCAGACGTTCCGATCTTGTCATCCACGGGGTCGACAATACGCGGCAGTGCATTCGAGCGGGGCTGGCAAAACCGGTCAGGGATCCTGCGCGGCTGTCGAAGCTCCTCTGTGATCGCATCGAGAAAATTGATCCTGGCTTCGGGATAGAGCGGCTCGTGCTTGTCGCGATCATGGCCGAGCCCCTGGAGGAGCGGCAGGTCGCATCCTCCCTCATCGAGGAGCAGGTGGTCGATGTCACACCGCTCGTCGATATTCTCGGCAACCGCGGCCAACGTCTCTACCGGGTCACGCCCGTTGCCTCCGATGTTCCCGAACGATCGGTGATGCGCATCGGCCCGACGGCCGACGAAACCGGAGCGACCTGGGCCGCCAAATGGCCAAGGCCGTCGCGGTTGCTGGCCAACCCCGAGCGGATCGACGTGACAGCGCTACTGCCCGACCAGCCGCCCGCGGTCTTCACCTGGCGCGGCAAGCGCCGGCGGGTAAAACGGGCGGATGGGCCTGAGCGTATTTTCGGGGAATGGTGGGTCAGACCCAGAGAACATAACGCCGTCCGTGATTATTTTCTCGTCGAGGACGAGGCGGGCGAACGATACTGGGTCTACCGCGCCGGCGACGGCGTGGATACCGACACGGGCTCGCACCTCTGGTTTCTGCACGGGGTGTTCGGATGAGATATGCCGAGCTCCAGGCTGCCACACATTTCTCGTTCCTGCGGGGCGCCAGTTCTGCCGAGGAACTGTTTGCCACCGCGGCGGCTCTTGGCATCGACGCCCTGGGTGCCGGGCCTTGATGCGCAACAGTCGCTGACCAAGTTCGCCTGGGAAGGGGCCGCCACCCGATACCCCGAGGGGATCCCCGACAAGGTCCGCAAGGCGATCCTTCATGAACTTGAACTCATCCGGGTGATGAAATACGCACCGTACTTCCTCACCGTCTACAGCATCGTCCGGTTTGCCCGGTCGCAAGGCATCCTCTGCCAAGGCAGGGGATCGGCGGCCAACTCGGCGGTTTGTTACTGCCTCGGTATCACCAGCATCAATCCGGAAACGGGTGATTTGCTGTTCGAGCGGTTCGTCTCGATGGAACGTGACGAACCGCCGGATATCGACGTTGATTTCGAGCATGCCCGTCGCGAGGAGGTCATCCAGTGGATATACGAGACCTACGGCCGCTCACGCTCGGCGCTCTGCTCTACAGTCACCCGTTACCGCGCCAAGGGCGCGTTGCGCGATGTCGGCAAGGCGTTGGGGTTGCCGGAAGATCTGATCACCCAGCTTTCCTCCGGCGTCTGGGGCTGGTCGGAAGGCGTCGGCGAGAAGCAGCTCAAAGAAAACAATATGAACACCGCCGACTATCGCTTGAAGTTGGCGCTGGACCTTAGCGCCCAGCTCATGGGCGCGCCCCGCCATCTTGGCCAGCATCCGGGCGGTTTCGTTCTGACGCAGGACAGGCTGGATGATCTGGTGCCGATCGAACCGGCATCGATGAAGGATCGTCAGGTGGTGGAATGGGACAAGGACGATATCGAGGCCCTCAAATTCATGAAGGTCGACGTGCTTGCGCTCGGGATGCTGACCTGCATGGCAAAATCCTTCGAGCTGTTGCGGGATCACAAGGACATTCCGATGGGCCTTTCGGATGTCGAGCAGGAGGACCCGGCCACTTACGCGATGATCCGCAAGGCCGATACGCTCGGCACGTTCCAGATCGAGAGCCGCGCCCAGATGGCAATGCTACCGCGCCTGAAGCCTCGGACATTTTACGATCTCGTCGTGCAGGTGGCCATCGTCCGCCCGGGACCGATCCAGGGCGACATGGTGCATCCGTATCTGAGGCGGCGTGAGGGCAAGGAGACGGTCGAGTACCCGAGGCCCGAGCTTGAAGCAGTTCTTGGCAAGACGCTGGGTGTCCCGCTGTTTCAGGAGAGTGCGATGAAGGTCGCTATGACCTGCGCCGGATTTACCGCGGGAGAAGCCGATCAGTTGCGGCGTGCGATGGCGACGTTCAAGTTCACGGGCGGGGTCTCGAAGTTCAGGGACAAGCTCGTCGAAGGCATGGTCAGGAACGGCTACACCCGGGAATTCGCCGAGAAAACATTTACGCAGCTCGAAGGCTTCGGAAGCTACGGTTTCCCAGAAAGCCACGCCGCGAGTTTTGCGCTGATCGCCTATGCGAGCTCGTGGGTGAAGTGTCACCACCCCGATGTCTTTTGTGCTGCCTTGCTCAACAGCCAGCCAATGGGTTTCTACAGTGTTGCCCAGATCGTCCAGGATGCCTGAAACCACGGCGTTGAAGTCCGCCCTATCTGCGTCAACCGCTCGCGCTGGGACTGCACCATGAAACGGATCGGCAATTCCGACCGCTTTGCTGTTCGTCTCGGCATGCGTGTTGTCAGGGGGCTGTCCACCAACGACGCCGCGCGCATTATCCTGGCGCGTGCCGAACAGCCGTTCGTCTCGGCCGATGATATGTGGCGACGCTCCGGCGTGTCTCCGTCGTCCTTGGTCAAACTGGCGGAAGCAGATGCTTTTCTGCCGTCGCTGCAACTGGAGCGGCGCCAGGCACTCTGGGATATCAAAGCGCTCCGGGATGAACCCCTGGAGCTTTGGGCGGCCGCCGCTGAGCGCGAAGCCAAGGTGATCGCCGAGATCCAGGAGCCCGACGTGGCGCTGAAGTCGATGATCGAGGGCAGGGAGGTCGTCGAGGACTACTCACACACGGGCCTCACCTTGCGGGCGCACCCGGTGTCGTTTCTCCGAAAAGACCTCGACCGGAAAGGCATCGTCACCTGTGCCGAGGCGATGGGACAACGCGATGGGAGATGGCTTTGGACGGCCGGTCTGGTTCTGGTGCGACAGCGGCCGGGATCGGCGAAGGGCGTGATGTTTCTCACGCTGGAAGACGAGTCGGGAATCGTCAACGCCGTGGTCTGGCCATCGCTGTTCGAACGCCAGCGGCGGGTCCTGATGACCGCGAGCATGATGGCTATCAATGGCCGCATCCAGCGGGAAGGCGAGGTCGTTCACCTCGTTGCCCAGCGCCTGTTCGATTTCTCGACCGACCTGGCAAGCGTTGGGAGCCGCGACGGCGGCCTTGGTGACTTCCCGCTTCCCCATGGCCGCGGCGACCAGGTCAAGCACGGAGGAGGGCCGGATCCACGGGATAACCCGAAGCCGGCTGTACAAGCGCGGGACATCTATATCCCTGACCTCCATATCGATAATCTAAAAATCAAATCCAGAAACTTCCACTGAGGAGACCGGTGTGTCGCGCCTGTTTGCAGTCACCAAAAGCCTGGACGAGATTGTCGCCCATTTCACGGTTGACATGGCGCCGGCCCTTGAGGTGCCAAGCGAAACTGTCGAAGGCACTCCCGGACTGATCGTGTTGGAGAAGGATGGGCTGCGGCTGCTGAAGTCGATTCCGTGGGGTTTTCCACGGCAGACACGCGACATGCGACGGGAAGGCGAGCCCCCGAGCCGAATAGGCCTCGTTGCTGATCTCACCAATCCGCTTTGGGATCGCATCGTCGTCCATCTTATATGCCACTGGCCTCGGAAAGGCAGCACCGATGACGGTGTCTGGCGCCCGCGGATACGCCGCAAGCACCTTCATCTATGGAACCTACGGGCTCCAACATTCGGCATGGGCGTCAAAGATCGCGAGTTGCGGTGCTTCTTCAAAAGCCCTGTCAGTGTCCGGTAGCTGGACCGGCGCCGCCGCGGGCGGAGATGGCCAAGGACCTAGCGGAGGTAGCCCGATGCAAGAACCGGACGATTTCACCAAGCACGCAAGAGAGGTGCTGGCTGACGAACCTGAACTTTTGAATCGACTGCTTGCGTTAAGAGGCGAAGTTCAAATGTTTGCGGCACAACGTATGCCGACATCAGCCCCGCCGCCGGCAAATCTGCTAAACGCACGTAATCAGCACCTTCTCGAAGAACCCGGTCGCCTGCTTGGCGACGAGAAGTTCGAAAAAGTTTTCGGATTCAAACGAGGTGAGCAGATCAATCTGGTTGATCCGTCGCTTTACAACATCGACGAATGACCGTTCTAATCGTTGGCCCACGGATGCCAGGAAGAGGCATGTCGCGAAGGACAAACTTCGTTGGTGCTGTCACGTTGTTTGAAAAAGGTCAGAATTGAGCAACGGGACCTAACA
>NZ_CBYB010000031.1 GCF_000577275.2 Rhizobium favelukesii | reverse complement strand
ATTGAACTTGTGCGGCATCGTCAAAATCCAGATCCGGAGAGTGAAAATCACCGCTCAATATCAGTCGCCGGGTGATCCACGCAGCAACGCCGGTAATTCACCGAGTTCTCGAAAGAAGACGGCATCTTAGGCTCTGTCTTCATCGATAAGATATCCAAATACGGTTGATTGTCACACGAAAGCGTGGATAGTCACCGGGATGGAGAGCCGGAAATGAATCTCAACGATGACGACGAACACCTGATAGAAACGCTTTTCCGCAACGGCACGATTACCGTCGTGGGGGTGGTGCTTTCATTTTCCCTAGGCTTCCTTACGCAGTGGGCCAGCAATCCAATACCGTGGAGACTTGCCGACCTGCCGACGTTGGTCGTCATAACTATAGGCATCGTCTTTCAGCTGCGCTCCCTCGCTTTACTTTTGCAAACGTCATCACTGAAAAAAGTCGTCTACGACAAGGCAAGCCGGCTATTTCTGAATGGCGTGATCATCACTGGGTCTGGCGTTTTTCTGGCGATCCTCATTGACACGTTCCAGTTGCTGATGGAGCGTTAACCGACACTTGGATTGAGGGGTTCCGCCGGTAAATACCGCCGACATGCCAGAGATACCATTTGATCCTTTTGAGGGCGTCAAGCATATCCAGTCCGGCCTGTGCATCGTGGTTTCGAGCCCTTGTGCGAACTGGCGAAGAACGGTGATCCGCATGGTGATATGGAACCAGTCCAGCACATGCTCGCTGGCCGGTGCAATCATTTTCGCGAGTGAGCGGACTTCCTCGCCGCCGTCGGTGATGAAGGTGATATCCTGGTTGGCCTGCACCCCCTGCTTTTTGAGATGGTCGAGAATCCGGCGCTGCGGTTTGCGATCGTAGCCATGAACGAGCCGATGTAACGTGGATCGCCGTCTTCGGGCAGCGAGCGGCCGACGATCAGCTCGAAGTTTCTCTTGCGGTCGTCGCGATCGCGAACATATCCGCCATCCATGCCTATGACGATCCGCCCATCAGGAATGGGCAAGCCCATCCAGTCGCGTGGACAGGAATCCTGCATGAAGGAAACCCGTTCTTCCGTCAGTTCCTGCTCGATCCGGCTTGCCGTTCGCAGCGCATGTTGCCGCACCGTCGTTGCGTTGGATCCGCAGTCGATCGGCAGCACATCCGCCAACAACTCTGCTGCCGCTGCGTAGGGCACCAGCGAGGCCCAGCGCGTTTCGAGATAAAGACGCTCGGGCGCGACATGATCGGGGATCAGTTGCTCAGAGGCGATACTGTCACCGGGCCGTTGCTTCCCTCCCTGCGCGGCAGGCAGTATCGCGGGCTCTTCAGGCGAACATCGCCGAACAGTGTGTGGAATGTGACAGGGTAGTATCCCTTGTGCCGCAAGGCACGCCCATCACCCTTACGGTACTGCCGGAGCCACACATCGACCTGCGTCTCCACCATCTTCGACCATTTCGTACCCGAAGGCGTTGTCCTGTCGCCACATCCAGCCCTCCGGGCCACCGCAATCCTCCTGCGGGCAATTGCCGTCCCCTCCGGGGCAATTCGGATAGCGAGTTTCCGGCTTGACGCTCCCGCGCTCTTCCAGTCGGATTTCGTGCTCCCATGGGATGTTGAGGTCGTACTCATACAGAAAACGGCTACCTTTGCCCAGTTTCAGATCGTCAAGCGCAACCTTCGGAGAGTTAGCGGCCGTTTCCCAGGAGCCGTAACGCACCGTACGAATGACAAACTGATAAAGGTGAATGCTCTCCCAGCCCATCACGACCTGAAGCACACCGTGAAACTCGCGTAGCGTCATGGTCGAGGGCACCTGAACCCGCCGCCAGACCATGGGGCTGACGTCTTTCAGAAAGATCCGGAATTGCAGGATCGTGGGAGACCGTCTCTTGGTTGTTGATTTCAAAACCATGGGCCTCCGCGAAAATCATCGCCACCCCCATAGCCCATTCAAGCCAGATCAGGCACTGCCACACAATTCCTCATGCTCTCCTGACAGGCGGCGCTGATCGCGCCGCAGTCGAAGCCGCTATGCTGAATGACGGTCGTGCCTTCGAGCGCCGGGCCAACAAGCGACATAACCTCCGCGAAGGAAGGCGCGTGTCGTACCCGATCCGCTGTAATCCATGGATCCAGTTGCAGCGCCAGTCCTTGGCTTTTCGGATCGACGTAGCTTGACCAGGTAGCGCGAATCTCACCGTCAATGACGAAGGCGAGGCCGATTTGGCATACACTCGCCCGATCGCTATTTGCTGTTTCGACGTCCAGCGCGACAAACTGAAATGGTCCCTTTGGAAGAGCCGTGGGAGTGCTTTCACGCATCTCGGTCTTGTTCGACAGAACTGCTGTCCCTCTCGTCTCGTATCGCAGCCGCTGCCGTTCAATTGCAGCAAGTTGTGACGTCGAGAAATTCAGGCGTGCAATTGTCTCGTCGACGAGCGCGACTGGCTCCGGATAGACATTGGTGCCCCGCCTGTTCCAGGCGACCGCCTCCTTGGGAGCGATCACGAGAACCGAGGGCTCCAAGGCCGCAATCGGGGCATCATCGGGCAGGGCGACCCAAACCGCCCGGCAGTGGTCTGCGACGAACGCATTGCGCAAGCGTTTTGCGACGTCGCTATCCGCCTTGCTCGAGACTTCGAAACGGTCGCGGTACATGCGGCCCGAGTTATACATGCGCGAGAAATAATGGCTCATATCCTT
>NZ_CBYB010000030.1 GCF_000577275.2 Rhizobium favelukesii | reverse complement strand
ATTGCGTCCCTGCGGATAGGGTCGAACCTTGATCGGATATGTCTCTCCGTAAAGCTTGACATCGGTACCATTGATGCCTTTTGCCACCATCTGGTCCAAGTAGGACAGCGGCAGGCCCTGCATCGGAAAGACATAGTCCTTGGGAAATGTGACATCGAGATAGGTTTGATCGTCGACGTCGGCGGATACGCCGATCTCCCGCTCAGCGATCTGATAGTCCGCCTCGATGTCCGTGTAGTTCAGGGGCCAGTCGACGCCCTGACCGAACAGCGACTTTGCCTTGAAGTCTTCCTGTAGCATGCGCGGCGTCTTCGCCTCCCAATGCATGGTCGTGCCGCCGAAAACCCGGGTATAGGTCGTGTCGGTCACGTAGGGGCCTGATTGCACCATGTAGGCCGAGGCATTGGTTTCGCCCGGCTGGAGCTTGCGCAACTCTGGACTGCGGGGCATCGGCGCGTTGAGATTGACGGGATAGGGTGACTGGTTGTCCTTGGTTGCCGCACCGTAGAAGTTGGTGACATATTCTTGATAGCCGCGAAGCGTCCGATCAGTTGCGGATCCTGCTTCAAGGACGAGAACGCGCTTGCCCGCCTTGCTAAGCTCACTGGCAATGATTGCGCCCGATATGCCCGAACCGATAATGACCGCATCGTAGTCACTATCCGCCGAAACGGCCTGGATGTCCGTCCTTCGTGCAGCGTCAATGGAAAGCAACACGGCGCACCTCCATCATAAGGGGTGAAAAACGAATGCCGGTCCCTCGACCTCTTCCCTGGCTGGCCGGCAACCGAAATGATAGATGCATCCTGCTTGCTCCCTCTACATAGCGCGATCGAATGACCGCTCTGCTCGAATGATCGGGGCGAACGGGTGGGCTCTTCCGCCTCTGCTCGCGCCAGATGTGGTCAGTGTGCGAAGGTCGCGATCAGCCGATCTGCTGTCCGCAAGGCCAATGCCGATAGGGTCAGCGTCGGATTGGATGTACCTAGGGTGGGAAAGCTGCCGGAGCCGACCACAAACAGGTTCCTGTGCTCCCACGCGCGCTGGTCCGCGTCAACGACGGATCCGCTCGGATCCTCGCCCATGACATGGGTGCCGGCGAAATGCCCCATTCCGTGGTAATGGATTGCGCGACCTTGATAAAAGGTTGTCGGGAACCAGCTTCCTTGATCCGCATCGGTGCAGTCCGTTATACCGGCCCGACGAAATATGGCTTTGGCGACGTTCGCAGCGGCTACCATTCCTTCAAGGGTGTAGTCATCGATCCTGTAGTCGATCACGGGGCGCGGATTGCCCATCGGATCGCGATAGCGCGGGTCAATACTGACGCTGTTGGCCGGATCTGGAAGCTGCTCGACCGCCACCGAGAAGCGGACATGGCGCGATAGCGTCGCCTCAAGTTGCTTGCGTAGCGCCGAGCCATAGAGGCGGTTCGTCATCACGGCTTGAGACACGACCGTATCAGGAGCACCCGTGCTTGCCCGCCAACCGTCATTGCCGACGTCGAAGCGGAATGCTGCGTGTCGTGAGCGAAACGCGCCGCCCCTCAGATCCTCGATGCCCGCCGTCGACTGAGGGCCCCGGTAGGCGCCGATCGGACGTGGCGCAAGCCCCCAGGCATAAAGCGTCGGATGGTCCATAAGGGTTTTGCCGACTTGATGGTGCCGTCCGGCGAGCCCGGAGGCCAGCATGAGCTTGGCATTTTCGATGGCGTGCGCCGCTAGCACATAGACACGCGCCGTTGCGACATGCATCGTCGAACTGGTCGAGTTCGGATTGTCATAGCGTTGATATTCAATCCCCTTCACCTCACCGCTTGTCGGATCGACATGGACCTTCGAGGCGACGGCTTGCGTTAGAATGGTCAGGTGTTTCGGATCCGCCTGCGCCAGCGTTTTGCCGGCGTTGTACTTTGCCTGCACCGGGCAGATCGGCGTACAGGACGTATTGCCCTCGCAGCGTTCTCCGAGATAGCAAAACCCCAATGCTCCGCCGGTCTGGCTATCGACGGCGCCGACCGGCCGATAGGATTTGCGTGGGAGCGAATTGCGGGCCGCTGGATAGCTGCGAACCTTGAGCCCGAAAGGCTGGTCTTCAAGCCGAATTTCCATCCCGTCGACCGCCGCGGCGAGCACGCGATCCGAGAAACTGGGTGGTAGGCGCCGCATCGGGTAGTCATACCCCTTAGAGAAGGTAAGTCCGAGATAGTGCTGTTCGGCGGCGTCCGCGGAAACACCGATCTCGTGCTCTGCCTGTTCGTAGTAGGGGGCGAGTGTTGCATAGTCGAGCGGCCAGTCCCGGCCGACACCGTGCAGCGATCTCATGCGGAAATCCTCAGGTAGCATGCGCAGCGACACGCCAAGCCAGTGCAGGGTTGACCCGCCCAACAGCCGCGTATAGCTGCTGCCGTAGAGGTCGGGGCCGCGCTGAACGAAATAGCCGTTATTCGACCGCAAGTCGGCGGTGTCTGGTTGCGGTGCGCCGACGGACGGCGGCCAGGGCGATTCCGGCCCTTTGCTGTTTGCCGCGTAGAAGTGCTCCAGGTGCTCTGTGTAGCCCTTAAAACTACGTGTCGTATCGGGTCCAGCCTCAAGCAGCAGCACGCGCAGGTTGGCTTTGCTCAAGCGCTTTGCGATCAGCGCTCCGGCGACACCGGCTCCGACGATCACCGCATCAAAGGACATCTCGTTCGTCATGCCCTCCTCCCCTGCGGCTCCAAGGACCAGGCGCCGAAACCTTGCGGCTTGGCGCCAGCCGGGTGGGCTCCTGCTGCTGCCCATTGCAGGCCGGCCTGATAGGCCGCGCCCGATACCACATGGGTCGTGTCCATCGGCGATGCTCCAAATGCCACCCGCCACGCCGCAGGCAGTTGAGGCCAACTGCCGCTGTACCAAAGAATGATCAGGTTGCGAGCGATCGGTCCAAGCCGTGGGTCCTCAAGGATCTCTTCTGTTGTCGGGCGCTTGCCTTCATGTCCTGATGGCAAGGGCTCAATGCTACTCAGCTGATCGTCCACCGTGCCGATACTGACGATCTGGTCCAGCAGGCTCTGGTAATCCTCACCCATGCCGGTACCGCGCAGCTTCACGGCGTTGAAGCCGGTTAGCAAGGCCGAGAGCGCAATGAAGCTTGCCAATCGATCGCTCATTGTCTGGCCCCGGCCCGTCGCACAGGCTTGCCGGTGGCTTTGCTAAATAGCGGGCTCTGGGTAGTTCTGGCGCGTACGGCCGACAGAAACGACGCGTAGCTCCATGTCAGATTGCGTACGCTCTTCTCATAGCCGGTCGTGCCGTCAAACTGTTCGCTGAGTTCGTAATGATCGCTGTGATAGACGACAGCGCGCAGCATGGCGTCGCGAGCACTTCGCAAGGCAGCAGCGGCATCGGAGGCGGATATGGCACTTGTCACGCCGACCTGCGCGAAAAACGCTTCAGATAGGTTATCGAACGGAACGGTTTGCGCCCGATCGATGCCGTTGGCGAGACGAAAGTATAGTTCCGCGAAGTTGCACGTGCACAACGCCCAGGGATGTCCGCCGCGCACCGGATAAACGACATCGCCGTCATAGAGATCGCCGGGGTAGCGGCCCATCAAGGGGCCGATCCCGCGCGCCTGGTCTGCAGCATTGACTGGATAGAGTGCCTCTGAGCCAATATCGGCCCACTGGCTGCGCAGACGGGCAGCACTCGCCAACAACCTGGTGTCGGTTGCCGGCACCGCGCCGTACATGCTGGCTAAGACAATGTCGATGTTCGGATCGTAGCCAAGCTCGGCTGCGATAGCCGATATGCCAGCCCCTGCTCCAGGCTTCAGCATTGACACGTAGTACGATCCATTCCAGTGGTCTTGAAGGGCGTTCTCAAGCCAAGCAATTGCCGCTGGTGTCTCGGCAGGCACGACAATGCCATAGCCGTTGGCGACGACCTCCTGGAAACAGCGCAGCTGGACCGAGCGCGCGAAGAAGGACAGACCTTCGTGTTCCTCCCACAGATTGGTTGTCGCCTCCCGGTAGACGCCGAGAAGATAGCTGACATTTGTTTCGATAACCTGCTTGGCAATGGCTTGGGTTGGCGCGTCCAACTGGCCGTAAGCCCGCAGGATCGCAACGGTCTGAATGGCCGGCCCATCGTTTTGTTCGGTCCAGGGACGGCGTTGCCCTGCAACGGTAAAGCAGGCATGTCCCAGAGTGGGATGGGCGTTTGTTTGGCAGAGCTGGGCGAAGGTGACGTACTCCATCAGTGTCGCGACGCCGCCGCCAGGCGTTGGGGGCAGGCCGGCAGCGGCGATCTCCATGGCGGTGATCGCGCCGTCGCGAACCCAGTTATAGACATAGTCCTGGTCGACGCCCGGCGTGTTGGCTGGGAAGGACGGGGCGGCGATGACGCATCCTGGAGCGGAATATTGGCCAGGATCGGCCGGGTCCTCAATGACGTAGCCATCGCTGGTGACGTTGCGCAGCATCAACAACAGTAGGTAATTGGCGAGGGCCGACAGGTCGGTTTGCTGGTAGGACGCCTTCGGACTTTGCCGTCCCAGGACAAGCGGTACCGCTGCCTGAACGTCGATGGAGTGCGTGGTGTTCATCTGTTGCTCCGCTCGTTGATTGAAAGAGGCAAAATTTCGGATAGTTGAGGGTGTCACCTGTCAGCCAGACGCTAGTGGCGGATCCAGGAAATTTCGTTGACGACGGAAATGCCGTCGGTTTTGGAGGGTGGCGTGCGCAGCACAAGCTCATCGCCGCTGAGCTCGTAGGGGCGGACCTGCTCTGTTCCGGACCAATTGGGGAAGGAGCTGCCTTCGATATTGTGAATGACCTTGCCGTCTGTAACCGTGTAGCTACCGAAATATGCAAGGCAGGTTGAGTAGGCTGCGGCCCGCTCGTCTACGCCCCCGCCGAGCGGATCACTGGTTGCAACCAGCGAACGATGCGCAGCCGTCATTTGCACCATCATGCGGCCGCTCGAGGTATAGACAAGCAAACCGGACGCATCCTCACCAAGCGGGTAGACGACATCCCCCTCGCTCGTCGTCCTTCTCCACGCTGACAACCGCCACCGTCCTTGAACTTGAAGATGATTCATCGCTCGCTCCGATGCTCGCCCCTGAAGTAATTGCTCTTGCAATCAGTTCCGCGGCAGTTGATGTGAATCTTTAGGTAGTGAAAAAACAACAACTTCTGATTCCATTCTTGCAGCAGGTCCTGCACGAGACGCTAAAATGGGCGGGACAATACATTGTCGGATCAACGGGCTGATGGGTAAGTAAGCCGCTTAGCGTCAAAGTGGCCCGTTTCGGGGGATCTGCACGGGGCATCGAGGGTTAGCGACGTTCCCGAGTTCAAGGATGATGGAGAACGAGCAGATTCTCTCGCCCTCCACTCGTCGCGATCCGGGCTTTCTCGCCAACAAGCCGTCCGAGGTCAGTGTCGGGTACAGACTCAGGGTCCAGACCGTCCCAGTCCAGTGCGACCTGCAGCAGCGCCATATTCGTCAGGTGAACGAGGTTCCGAAGCTCTAACGCTTCTGCTCCTTCTTTTGCTGCGGCAATCAGTCGAAATATTCTGGCAAAATCATGGATGTTCAGACTAGCGCCTTCGGGCATGCGGTCCTCCTGTTTCCGGAGTCGAAGATTCGGTTTCTCATGCCGCATTGGCCAAAAGTCGGGTTGCGAAAGATTGTTCGGATTTAGGGCAAACGTAAAGCGGGGCCGACACGTTGAGCACCTGCCGCATCTTCTCGAGGACATGCTGCGACACCTCAAATGAACCACAGCAAACAGGATATCTTCCATATCCGTCCGCGCGGCCAAGTTCATCGACTTCGGCACCTGCCCGATTGTACACCCGCTTGAGATGCGGTTCGTAATTGGAAATCATGGTATGGATACCATGGCTGAGAGCGCATTCGCAAAGAGCGAGCAATAACAGGCTGAATGCACGGTTAGCATCGACATCCGGAAAATCGTCTTCTATCGCAGCTTCGTCGATGCACATGCGGGTGCCTTCCCAGATGCCGGGTGCTACGAGGTCAGTCGCAGCAGGGAAAGTTGCTCTGAAGACGTCATAGAGAAGCGTTGGCCCCGTCGTCGGCATCAGGCGCATTCCGCCGTAGAGCCGCATGCAGCGCTCATCGCACCAAACAAGATAGGCCGGGCCGAGAGCATCATAACTATCGCGTTCGTAACGCCCAATGACGTTTACGTCCCAGCCGAGCGTATCTGCAAAGATCGTCTTACGAAGGCGGAACATCTGATTGAGGATGTTCGCATATCTATGATATTCATGTGCTTGAATCGTTATGAACATTCTTGCCTCTTCTGTCGCAAGGCAAGAATGGCTCGGAAAACCTCAATCGGAAATTCCCGCAGATGGATGACCGCAGTTGGGGCCCCCCATTTGGAGGGGTTATGATTGGGGGTTGATGACGCGGAGCTGGACGGCTTTGGTTGTGGCGGCCGAAAGGGTTGGACAGCCCAGCTTGAACCGCGCTGTCTTCAGATAATCACGCGTCGTATGCTCGGAAATTTCGAGGATTAGCGCGATGCTTTTGTAGTCCTTGCCAAGCGCTGTCCAATGAAGACACTCGATTTCCCTTGGACTCAAAGGCGGTACGGGATCATGCTCGCCATAGAGTTCTAGCACGGCTTTGCTATGGATCAGGTTCGCGAGTTCAGTCCACTCGTCCCGGTAACTCGCGATCAACTCTTGCCACTTATGGGCCGGCAAGCCGGAATTTATCGAAAACAACGACCGTCGTCTCGCCTTGTCGGCGACCGGGATGGAATAGCCATTGCCGCCCAGACCATGTTTTTGGGCGTCGACCAACAACGCATAGGCTTCTAGCGTTGGCTCCACTTCGCTCCAGTCGAACGGAAGCTGGCGGAGAAAGCCTTCCCTAACGACGGGATCAATTTTGACGTAGCCGTTAAGAAGGTATCGGGAGACCCAGGCATCAGGATAAGTGGTACGGACAAATGGCGCGTCAACCCTATGCGAGATGGTTTGTGCGAGATGGTACGTCACGTGGTCGACGTCGTATGCCGTCTGTAGGGATCGAATTGCGGCATCGACATTGGACGCTGCCCTAATCTCATTGAAGGCGCGCTCGAACTTTGAGCTATTAGAAGTTCCTTGCATCGCAAACGACCCAGCCTCGTTTCAATCCTACCGCGAGATGGGTTTCACACACAAGAAGATCCCACGTATAGTTGGGCATCCTCCCACTAGAGCTCGTTTGGTGCCACCCCAAGCACTGTTGCCAGCCGTTTCACAAATTCGAGCGGCCAATCGACATTGCTTTCGATATTTTCAATTTCGCTAATTGTAAGGCCTGACCTGCCACTAAACTTTCATCCAGCGGCGGTTGGAGCCTCGGCGGTCTAAAGCGCTGGGCGCTCGATGTGGCTAGGCGTCGCGGAATGAAGCGCGCGAAGGTTGCCCTTGCACGCAAACTGGGTGTCGTTCTTCACCGACGGACTTTCGCTGGAGCGCAAACCCTATGGCGGCATGAAGAGAGCTACGTGATTGACGCGGGCAAGTATCAGGCTTGCGTCTGATGAGGTCCCGTCGCTGGGACGCAGGCTTGGCAAGGTCGTGTGTAGTGCTGTGACGGCTTCGGCGAAGCACGCTTCCTAGATTGACCTGTCGGCTTGTTGATCTGATGGCATAGTGTGGCAGTCTTCGTGCTGACCGGACAGAAGCATGGCCTCAGCGACGAGATAATCATTCAGAGGGACTTGACGAACAAAGGCCCATTACAGAAGCATTCTCTTGCATGCGCGGACTGCGATGCTACCTTCGCCGACATCGTGGGGGATCGCGTATGACGATTGAAGAGCTGATCGATTTACAGGAAGCAGGCTCAAGGGCACGGGTGCTCGGCCTGAAGGCTCACGAGAACCCATACCTCGCCGCCCATAGGATGCCTGCTGGTGATACCAGCGCCCTCGGGGATTGGCTTGCGCGTCACGACGCGTGGAAGTTCGGTTGGGAAGCGGAGGACGCTAGCCGCGAAGGTAGGATTGCTGAGCACTTCAGGGAACTGATCTCTGCCCAACGACGTGCGCTCGATGCGTAACGTTATTGATGGTGGTTCGCTAGCGACGAGTTAGGTTTTCATGGCCCGTCGCAGCGAAGGATCCGCACCTCTTTCACCATCGGATTGCCAGCGTTCAGGTCTTTTCGAAGAGCGGCTAGATCACCATTTCCGGCACCAATA
>NZ_CBYB010000029.1 GCF_000577275.2 Rhizobium favelukesii | reverse complement strand
AGACAACCCTTGTCGGTTATCCGGATATCCGGGATGACCGACAGCGGGATGAGGTTGAAGCCCATAGAGGCGATGGTGCAGCCTGCCTCCATTCGAGCTTCAAGGCCTTTACCTCGTCGGCGACCTCGTGCACCCGCTTGTCGGACAAAAGCCCGGCGATCGGCAGGGGCACCATGGCCGTCACCTTGCCGTCCATGACAACGCAGACGCCACCCTGCTTTTCCTCGAGCGCGTCGAGCGCCACCTGATAGACGAAGTCCAACGTCATCCTGATCTGATGCTAGTAGCCATCAGGGAGAGTGTGGGTCGTGACAAAAAGCCCGGCCGATTCCTGCTGACTGGATCTCCCCAACCTTGCAACTGTGCTAGCTATTGCCGATTCCCTGGCGGGACGGATGGCAGTCGTTTTGCTGCTTTCATTTGCACAATCCGAAATCCTCTCGTGTGGCATGTCCTGATCAGTCAGGGTATGCGCAACGATCTCGCCACTATCGGCATCCAACGCCAGATGCAACTTGCGCAAGCCGCGAGGGGATCTGGCGCCATGCTTTTCCTCCAGCCACTGGCCCGCGCCGTAAACCGGTAGACCAGTGCTGTTGATAAGAACATGCAACGCTCCGGTCGAAAGACCCCGGTGGTCACGCCATTCCTTGGGCGATCGCCATGTCCGCGCGCGACGGCTCAGGGTGGTATGATCGGGGACGGCAAGCGCCAGCCCCATCAATTGCAGCACAGATTCCAACAAGCCCTCTCCTTGGCGCAGCCTCAGACCAAACACCAGGCCTAGCGTCAAGGCGGTCTCGATCGCCAGATCGGAATAACGGTGCTGGCACCGGGTCTTGCGTCTTGGTGCTTGCCATCCGGACAGGGCATCTGGTGTCAGCCTCCGACGAAGTCCCGCCTCATACTCCGGCCAGTGCGCCACCCAGAATTTATTCCTCTGGATGCGATGACGGCGGGCGCCAATTGCGTTTGAAAGGCATAGCTAAACGACAAGGGCTGTTGCGATTCCGTCCTGCCTAACTCAGATTGCTAAACGATCCGTGCACCAACGCCTCACCCGTCAGTTAACCTGACGATGCCGCTTGAGGATCGTGGAAAGCAGAGTTCTTGGCGAGAGACAGATATTGAGGAAATCTGCCTAACTATCCGAGATCGCCAAAGCCATGAAGTGCGATATATGTAAGAATATATTCTATAACTCACTGGTTTCCTGTTATGAGGATTTGCGATAGTGCAACAGAGAAAATTCTTTCTCTATGAGAGCTGAAATCTTGCCGGGACATCATCGTCGGTAGGCTTACACAAGGAGCACGATGACATGGAGCGCCAAAAGAAATCAGACAAGCGCCTTGGCTACTCTCATCTGCGGTCGGCAACCATCGACGGCGTGTTGCTGCCTGGTCTACAATTGTCACTCGACCGGCAGGAGGGCCCTGTGTCGACGAAGAAGACCTTCTTCCAACAATGGCTCCTGGATTTTGCTTTCGGTTGCGAGCTATATTATCCGATCCAGCTATATGAACATCTCGCAACGAGCGAGGGCGACGACAAAGGCGCTAAACCGTTAAGTGAGAGTTACGAGCATAGAATTGGGAGAATTCGGACCAGCCGCCACGTTCCTCATTTGAAATCCACGTCTATCGGGTTTCCAGATTCCAGGATGGAAGCGCCGGCTCTGGCGCCAACGCTTGCAAACTCCAACAACAGGTCGGCGAGCGGATGGAGGATATCATGGACGACATCGAGGCGACGCAAGCAAAGGTCATTATGTTCTTCGAAATGCATTCGCCTCGCCGCACTTGCAGCGACCGCCATCGTGCTGGGCACCCAGATCGCAATTGCGCAAGAACCGTCTATAGGGTCTCAGTGGCTGAACACGCCGGCATCTCGAGTGGAAGCGCTTGCGGTCCTCCAGACCTTGAATGCCGATCTCCTGAGTAACGCCAGTGCTACGTTGACCCTTGACCGCTGGTGCGCCGCGCATAAGCTCGCACCGGAAGGTTCCAAGATCGTAGCTCAGCGTGTGGGCGGGCAAGACAAACCGGCCGATGAGCACATCCGTGAACTTCTGACCGTCGGACCCGGTGAGCTGATCGCTTATCGCCGCGTCCGCCTGGTCTGCGGAGACCGCGTCTTGTCAGAAGCCGACAACTGGTATGTACCTGCAAAATTAACTGCAGAGATGAATCAGGCGTTGAATACCAGCGATATCGCGTTTGGCAGAGCCGTTCAGGCTCTCAATTTCACTCGCACAAACCTGTCTGCCAAGTTGCTCTGGTCCCCTCTATCCGAAGGCTGGGACGTGGACGGCTTAATAACGCATGAAACAAGTTCCCTCAGCCTGCCGCCGTTCCTGCTCGAACATCGTGCCGTACTGAAACTTCGAGATGGCACGCCGTTTAGCGCCTTGGTCGAAAGCTACACGGACAAAGTACTAGACTTTCCAGTTCCGCGCCTGCTTTCTCAATAGCGCTTCGGTATCTCGGTACGGCGATGTCACGTTATCAGCAGCTTAACGGTTGATGGATAATTCGGGTGAGATGAACTCGCCGACTCTCAGTTACAAGAACCACCGCTTTCCACTGCAGATCATCGCCCGTGCGATCTGGCTGTATTTCCGGTTCCCTTTGAGCCTGCGGCTGGTCGAGGAAATGCTGTTGGAGCGCGGCATTGTCGTGTCTGACGAAACGATACGGCGATGGAGCCGCAAATTCGGGGCGGCTTACGTCAAGCAGTTGCGCAGAAGGTAGCCGTCGCGAACGGATATCTGGCATTTGGACGAGGTCGTGATTTCCATCGGTGGCCGAAAACATTGGCTTTGGCGTGCCGTTGACCAGGACGGTTACGTCCTCGACGAGATCGTCCAAGCCCGCCGCGATACCAAAGCTGCCAAGCGATTGCTGGTCAGACTGTTGAAGAAGCAAGGCCTGACGCCGAAGCGCATCGTTACCGACAAACTGCGCTCATACGGAGCGGCAAAACGGGACGTGATGCCCGCTGTCGAACATCGATCGCACAAGGGGCCTGAACAATCGTGCGGAGAATTCTCACGTGCCACTTCGAAAACGAGAACGGATGATGCAGGGATTTCGATCTGTCGGCGGCTTGCAACGTTTCATCTCGGTCTTCTCAGCGGTCTGCAATCTAGTCGCACCGCAACAGAAACGCTCAGCCCTAACCACCCACACTCATCGGATCCGCGCAATGGCGCAGTGGGAAGCCGTGACCGGCGCAGCTGTCTGAGTTCAGAGATAAACGCCTTGTCTGCGCGTCAATGAAACAACGTGACATCGCCAGATTTTTTGGTGCCGCAAAAAGTTTGCGCCAGAACCGGGCTGCATCAATTCAAGCGCCGCAACCGGTGCTGGAGTGCTCGCCGATCGGCGGCTAGGTCGTCGAGGTTCGCCGGTGGCTGTCTTTGTGCCAATTGTCCAATCAGCGCCCGCGCCGCCTCTAGCAAAAAGACGCCGCAACCACGATCGTTCTGCTGCTGCGCCATCCCCATTTGCGTCAGCGTGGCTCCCACCGCTCTTGCGAGCTGTTCAGCAAAGGCGCTGTTAAGGGCGCCGGCGCCGGCGGAATCGTAGTGATATGCCACCGGCCTGTTTCGATCGACGCGATCAATGAGCAGCAGGGACAAGTGGGTGCCACCATCGGCAACTTCAACATTAGCATCACTCACTGGCAGGAACACGAAATCGGCTGTGTCGTTATCGTCCTGATCATGGACGATAAGCTGGAATGCGCTTTCGCGATCAATATTATTGTTCGAGCGCAAAGTTTGCGCTATCGCGGGTGCTACCAGCCGTGTCCGGGCGGCCAGTCCCGGATTGTTAGTCTGCAGCTCGCCCCTTAGGAGATCGAAACCCCTTAA
>NZ_CBYB010000028.1 GCF_000577275.2 Rhizobium favelukesii | reverse complement strand
GATCTGGGCCGATCAGGTGCGACAACGCTCAATCGACCCGGCTTTCAGCGCCTGGTTGCCGAGGTCGGGCTTGGCCATGTGGGAATGGTCATCGGCATTGAAGTATCCCGTCTCGCGCGCTCGTGCCGCGATTGGCATCAGCTTTTGGAAATGTGCGCGTTGTTCGACACGTTGATTGGCGATGCCGATGGCGTCTACGATCTATCATGTTGATACCCTCATTCGGTAGCAGATTGGGTAAAGTCGAGGTGTTGCCGCACGCCGGATTTGAGCTCTTGTATTGCGGCGATTGTTGCAGCGGCATCTGGAAACAGAACGCGTTTGTGAAGGGCGTTTTGGTGGATACTGATCACGCCATTGCGGATTCGATGGCGGATCCAGGAGCGAGAAACGTCCGCCACCGCCGCCAATTCAGACACCGTTAGCCACCCCGGGAGGTGGTGAGAGCGGGTTGGCGTGGACTGCCTCAATACGCGATGGCGTTGTCGGACGACCTGGACGGTGCGAACAGGAACGTAGCTGCGGCGCGGTGAGCGGAAGCCTTCCTCAGTCAGTGTGGCCGCTATTGCCGTGTCGTCGAGCCCTTGATGAGCCAGCTCAAGCAGCCGGACCTCCATCTCGGCGCCGCGAGACAAGGCGCTCAAGGCATGCACCCTCGGCTCGACCTCGCGTTCGGTAACGTCACCTCCTCGCCAAACGATGCGGATCGTAATCCGATCTCGCACCACCCGTTGCAGGATCACTTTGTCGATCAAGCTGCGTAGTAAGGTTTTCTTGCGTCCCCACTCTATGTCAGATCTCTGCCAAAATTCAGGAAGCTGCGAACCGGCAGCGATAAAATCATTCTGCTCTGCTGGCGTCAGATCATCCGATTGATTTTGCATCGCGCGACGGCGCTCAAATGCATCCTCCGCTTGACGAAGCTCACGCAGAGCCCCTTCCCAGCGGCGCTCCAACTCGGCCGCGATCAGCCGATTGTCAGGGTCGACCCGATCGTATTGCCGTTCTGCAAGCAGCGCTTGATAGCGCAGGCGTTTGATCTGCTGCTCTTCAGCGCGGTCAAAAGCCTCGTCTGCCTGCTGGCGAGCATCTTTGGCGAGCATCAATTCAGCTAACTCAGCCGGATTGACCGCGGCGAAGAAGGCCTCAACGACGCAGGCGTCGATGGGATCGGCTGGCAAATGCTGGCATAAGGCTCCGCCCTGGCTACGTGCCAGGAAGTTGCAGACGTAACGGTTGCCGTTCTTGTATTCAACGCCCATTTTATGGCCGCATCGCCCGCACCAGACAATGCCTTGCAACACCGCCGCGCCATCACGCGGCGCACCGCGTGTCTGGTTTCTTTTGTATTCAGCGTGATTGTCGCTCAGCATGATCTGGATCCGCTCGTAACGCTCCCAATCGAGATAAGCAGGATAACGGTCTTTCACTACGATTTTCCACTCCGCCATTGGCCGGCGTCGCGAGATGATCTTACCACTCGCATACCTGGCGTGACAGGACTGGGTGCGGCCATAGACGAAGGCGCCGGCATAGGCCGGGTTCTTCAATATCCCCGCGAGCATTCCGGCAGTTGGGACGCGCCAGACAATGTCGCCAAATCGATTTCGCCGCGGCACGGTGAGGGCACGATCCCGCAAGGAGCGGATCACTTTTCCGACAGTGCCCAACTCCCAAAATGCGGAGAATATCAGGGCAAATCCGGTCCTGCACTTCCTGGTTTGAATCCTTCATCACGATACCATTGGCGTCCCGCTCCAATCCGGCTGGCAACAGCAACGCCAACTCGCCCCGTTCTGCCTTGCTGAGCAAACCAGCCGTCAGGCGGCCACGAAGCGTGTGCAATTCGACTTCCGAGATCGTACCCTTCAGGCCAAGCAACAGGCGCCCGTTGGCCGAACCCGGGTCGTAAACACCATCGCGGTCGCCGATGAGGCATTGCCGATAACCGCATAGATCAAGGAGCGGATACCAATCGGAACAATTGCGGGCAAGCCGCGTCACTTCATACGAGAGAACGATGCCAACTTCGCCCAGAGTGACGCGCGCGAGGAGATCTTTGAAGCCGGTACGGTGAACCGCCGCCGCGCCGCTCTGACCAAGGTCCGCGTCGATCACTTCGATATCGTTGTCTTCCCAGCCGAGATCCCCCGCACGCTGATGCAATGCATATTGCAACCGCAGGCTCTCCTGGTTGTTGACCATCTGATGTGGCGTCGATTGCCGGATATAAATCACCGCCTTTCGGCACAAATGTTGGGTCGTTATCAGATCCGACATCATGGCTCGCCCTCCAGAGAACCATGCGGTTTCGATAGGGGTGATTCGGTTTCTGACGTCAGGCTATCATGCTCAGCCATATCGTCGGAACTTTGCGGCGCCTGCGCCTTTGCACCGATGACCAGGCGAATAAAATCGCGAACGCTCGCAGTCGAAAGCTTGGCTGAAGGCACATCTGGTGCCGATGGATACAAATTGGTGGCTGATATCGGAATCTTCAGGAAAACATCATCGCGATAAACGACAAGAAGTTGCCGAAAAGGCCCGACGCTGCTTGGTCCCGCCGCCAAAACAAAGTCGCGCCCATAGAGAGGATGCGTCCGATCCGTAACGGTTATCCGTTGATCATCCCCAAAACTAATTGGGGCATTAAGATGTGTGCTCGTACGATCCCAGCACATATAACGACCGTCTGTTGCTCGGCCTGAAGGGCACGATGAGCGAAGCTGAGCTGCATATTCTCAAGAGCCGCATGCACGAAGGCCGCAAGGCCAAGGCGCGCCGTGGCGAACTTACTCTGGGTCTTCCGCGTGGCTATGTTTTGAAGCCGTCCGGGGAGGTTGCCCTGGATCCGGACGAGGAGGTGCAAAGGATTATCCGCCTTGTCTTTGCTGTCTTCGAAAAGCGTCGTTCGATTAGCGGTGTTTTACGTTACCTTGTCGATCATGACATCGCGCTTCCCGACCGTATCCGCAGCGGTCCTGAGAAGGGTGATGTCTGTTGGAGCAGGCCTAACAATACGGCGATCGGCGACATGCTGCGTCACCCCAGTTATGCCGGGGCCTATGTCTACGGGCGCAGTCGCAGCGACGGCCGCCTACGGTTGCCCGGAAAGCCTCACAGTGGCCGGCGCATTATTGGCGATCGGCAAAAGTGGATGGTACTGCACCAAAATGCTCTTCCAGCC
>NZ_CBYB010000027.1 GCF_000577275.2 Rhizobium favelukesii | reverse complement strand
GAGCAGGCCTTTTCGAAGATCAAACACTGGATGCGGCACGCGCAGCGCCGAACAATTGACGAAACCTGGCGGCACATCGGCAGGCTAGTCGAAACAATCCAGCCCGACGAATGCGCCAACTATCTCGAAAACGCGGGCTATGCTTCTGTCAAAACATGAAATGCTCTAGTACTACAGTTGCATTTTGTGTCTTGTTTTGTAATGAGCGCTCATTGCATAGGCTTGATGCTTTCGTCGCCAGAGTGACCATGCGAGAACGAAGGCCGTCCTGATCGGCGGTCGCAGGAGGATCCGGGTGATCAGATAGCGGATCTCTGCGACACTTGGTAAGAGCGCAAGTTTGTTGGTCAGGCGGCGATTGGCGGGTTTGGACTCGTTTCGTTCGGTTTACCACCGGCGCTGCGGCGCAGGTCGGATCCCAACTTGGCGAGGAACGCTGCAGCCGCCATGACGAGCGTCATGTGGCGGTGCCAGGCATGCCAGGAACGGGCCTCGCAATGGTCGAGGCCGAGATCATCCTTGGCGCGCTGGAAGCACTCCTCGACCGTCCAACGCAGTCCGGCAGCACCCGCCAATTCGCAAAGCTCGGTTCCGACGGGTGCAAAAACAAAATAATAGGCGCGGATGTTGGGCTCGCGCGGGTTGCTGCGGATCAAGAGCCAACGCTCCCACTGTGGATCCGGGCGACAGCTAAGAGGGATGCGGGCCCAGTCATAGAGCCGCAAGCCTTTGGCGCCTTCGCCGGCGGCATGGCTCTGCCAAGCCTCCGGCTTCAACTCATCGGCCATGGTTTGAGGGTCGGTCTGCTCGATGCCTTGGTCGCGTACAAAGCGTAGACGATGATTGGAACGCACCGCCAAAACATAAGGCTGGCCGCGGCCTTCCAACATCCCGCGTAGCCGCGAATCCGAACCATAAAGCGCATCGGCCAACCTAAAGCATCGGCATCCCAATGGCTGCGCCCCAACAGCGACTGCATCCGATAAGGCCGCTCCAGCCCTGCCTGCTCGGCCATGAGCCAACCGGTCTTGCGCTCTACTCCCGACAGCACGCCATCAAGAAAGGCGCCACTCGACAATCGCAATTCACGACGACGAAAGATCGGCCCCAGTCGCTCCTTCAATGCATCGAGCTCGCGTTTCCATGCCAAAACCGACCCAGACCAGCTTGCGACGGACATGCATTTCCCTCCAGCTAAACGCCGAGAGTGAATCACGATTTCAAATCAAACGCAACTGTAGTACTAGGTTGGGAGTTTGAGCAGCGTGAACTCGAATATGAAATATTTGGCCCAAGCAACTTCCGTCGCCCTGCTCACTGCCGCCGCTGCGTCGGCGAACGAAGGTATGTGGATGCCGGGCCAGACCGGGCCCCTATCGCGGACCGCACCCGGAGCATTCATGTCGACAGTCGCTTCATCCTCTGGACCATTGACAAGATCGACGGCGCGACCCGGTTGCTCAAGGAAGGGGGAGTGCCGCCAATGTCGCGCTCCGGAGCGGGTAAAAGACCCTGGTAAACGACCAGCTGCGCTTTGGCAATTTGCGGTGCCAGGCGCGACGGCCGCCTACCACGTCAGATCAAAACTTCTATGCTGAGAGCGACGGCGCGGTACCCATATCGTTCAAGTTGCTCTCGAGGAGATCCTGACAACTAGGGCCGTCCAGCGCTGAGGACCTATGGGTTTGCCCCACCATGGTGGGCCGACCCGGCGTGGGCCGGGCCGCTGATGTGCCGGTTTGCCGGGATCTGCCAGGATGCACAAGGAAATCACCTTCACTGGGTCGGACTTTTCCCGCCTAGTGCGAGAGCGGCCGACCCAGGAGGCGGAATCGCAGCCGATGCGGGCGAGGCAGCCACAGCAGGACCATAACCCGGAGCTGAAGACGATCGAGGCGCAAATGGCGGCACAGCGAAGCCGCGAGCGCGACGACGACAATCTTCATCCTGTTCCGGGCGCGAGATGACCCCATCAAGCAGCGTGCTCTTTCGTCTGCCGGCAGCGCACTAAGTCAAGGCACTGCCTAAAGGCGCGAAGGTCGAGATCGAAGCCATCAGCACTCTCAGCCAAAGGAGATAGGTTCGCCCGCTGAGGAGAGAGAATGGGCCGTAGCAACGATCAAGCGTTGCTCCGGTTTTCTTGTGGGATACGCCGGCGTTTTGGCGCCGGCGACGTGCTTGTCGTCGTACGCGTCGACCGCCTAGCTTGTGACGTGCGCATTGAAACGCGGGCAAGCACATTACGCCCTGCGGATTCTGGATTTCGGCCACGGCGCTTCTGATTTCCACCACAGGAATAACGACCTTCGATACCATGGATTGGCGCATCACCTTCCTGATCGGGGCGGGCTTCTCGCAAAAGCAGTAGCGGCCCGTCATCCGGGGGATTCATGCGACAGCGGGCAATCCGGGGTTCTGGAGAAAAATCGGCTTTTTCTATCTCGGCGCAGCCCAATCTAGTATCAACAGGTCGCTGGTTCAATTCCCTTCAAGAGCGGCAACCGCAGCTAATTGCCCTTTCTACAATCGATGATCGAGCCGGCAGGCGGTTTGTGCGCCGGAGGTGCGAAAGCGGCCGAATGGAAATTGATGACGCTGACCTTAAGCGGACGAGTCTTAGTTAGTGCCCGTCCATAAAC
>NZ_CBYB010000026.1 GCF_000577275.2 Rhizobium favelukesii | reverse complement strand
TGGTCGAAGATGGCGTCTCCATGGATGAGCACAAGATCGATGTCCGAGAGACGTCGCATGATCCTCTCCGCTAGCGCAGGGCCTTCGCGCGCCATTGCCGCAGGCATGTGCTCACGGAGGTTTGATTCCGCATGTTCTTTTCGGGCAGAATAAGCATCTGCTTTCGAACAGCCGTAATGGTGTAGCGCTGCGGTTATTTCGCGAGCACGGGATGGGCCGCGCCGCGCCGCAAATCATCTGAACAATAGCGGCTGGCCTTGAGAATCCGACCGATCCCGGCCTCGCGTCACGACTGCCTGTACCGAAAGTCCTTTTTACGATCGCCAAAACGATGTTGATCGTTTCGAGCGAGCTGGCCAACCAGATTCAGACAGCGCAAGAGTGGTAATTGAATTCTTCGCCGGAGGGGTACTAAGCTACGGGCGATGTCAAACGCCTGTGGGCCGGTCCTTGGGATCGAACTGAACAATAGCGATCCAATTGGCAGTGAGTGCAGGCTTATTCTCGTTCTCGATCTCGACCGTCACTTCGTAGGTGGTAACCAGCATGTTGGCGCCGCGAAAGCGGCAATCCGACAGCACGAAGCGACCACGCACACGGCTGCCGGTCTTGACCGGCGACATGAAGCGGACGCGGTCGGAGCCAAAATTGAGGCCCATGGTCTGTTCGCGGATTTTCGGCATACCGCTGAAGTTCATCACCGACACAAGCGAAAGTGTCAGGAATCCATGTGCGACAGTGCCGCCGAACGGGCTTTCGGCCGCTGCGCGCTCCGGGTCCACGTGGATGAATTGATGGTCCTGGGTCGCATCGGCGAAGAGGTTGATCATCGTTTGATCGACGGTGATCCATTTGGATGTGCCGAGTTCCTGGCCAACAAGCCTCGGCCCGTCTGCGAGAGAAATTTCATGCATGCGACCTCACTTACTTTCTGTCTCGAACTGACGTCCCATCCGTGTCGTCGCAGTAAGATCGCTTGCGACACCGCTGATAGGACTTTTATGCTTATCGAAGTCGATGTGCTGAGCCGCGGCATTCGTCTCTGTAGGATGAGCCAGCCAGCGTTTGAGGCGCCGGGCCATGTCGTCGAGGTAAGTTAGTATGACAGGCACAAAGACCAAACTGAGGAGGGTCGAGGATATCAACCCGCCGATGACCGCATGGGCCATCGGGGCCCGCTGCGCGCCGCCTTCGCCCAAGCCCAAGGCGGTCGGGAGCATACCGAAAATCATGGCGAGGGTTGTCATTACGATCGGCCGGAGCCTTACCGCTCCGGCATCAGCAAGGCTCTGACGCAGACTCTTGCCTTCCCGAACGCCCAGATTGGAGTAGTCGACGAGAAGGATCGCGTTCTTGGTCACCAACCCCATCAGCATGATGAAGCCGATCATCGAGAACATGTTGAGCGTCGAGCCCGTAAACAGAAGGCCAAGCAGGACGCCTATCAAGGATAGCGGCAATGTCATAATGATGGCGATTGGCTGGATGAAGGAGCCGAACTGAGAAGCCAGGATGATGTAGACGAAGATTACGGCTAGCACCAGCGACTGGAATGCATAGGCGGTGCCCTCGGCGAGGTTCTCCGCGTCACCGCCGAATGAGATGCGAAACCCCAATGGAATATCCATCTTTGCGATCGCGGCGTTCAGATCGGCCGCAACGTCGCCCAACGCTCTTCCTTCAATACTACTAGATATGCGAACCTCCCGGGACAGATCCTTGCGGGTGATCGCATCAGGCGCGGTGCTCTCGACGACGTCGGCGACCTGATCCAGCAAGACGGTTATCGGCCTACCATTGTCGTCCGTACGGCCGGTCGAGATTGTGAGATTACGGAGCTGTGCGGCATCCCGCCGGGCGGTCGGGGGCAGCCGCACCACTACATCATGGGGCTCTCCGTCGGGAGCGTTCCATACGGATATCGCATCGCCCGCGACGAGAGGCTTGAGCGTATCGCCGATCGTTGCGATCGACACGCCCAGATCGCTGGCCGCCTCACGGCGTACCCGGACACCCAGCGTTGGTTGGACATTTTCAATCGAAGATTCGATTTCCATCGCGCCTGGGATAGCCGCGAGCGCTGAGGTGATGTTATCGGAGATACGTCGCAGCTCCTCGTCACCATCCCCGAGGACCGAGAGTTGCAGCGGCTTTAACGATCCCCCCAGTCCGGAAGGCTGTCCCACGGAGATCTCCAGGCCTGCGATCGTGGCAAGCCGCTGACGGATGGGATCGATGGTTTCCGCTGTCGTCAGCCTCCGTTGATCGCTAGGCACAAGTTGCACGGCCACAATAGCCCGGTTGAAGCCGCGCACTGCGCCTGAATTGATAGTGGAATACGTCGAGGAGACATAATCGAAATCCCGCAGCACTCGTTCGACCTGGCCGACCTTCACGGCCATATAATCGAGGGAAGCGCCCTCGTTGGCTTCGAGCGATATGCTCACTTCCCCCTGGTCGGCTGGCGGCAAAAACTCAGTACCGATGCGCGGCACAAGCAGCAGGCTGGCAACGAACATGGCGACGACAACAGCAATCGTCGTTTTCCGATGGTCGAATGACCAGTGAATGACAGAGCGATAGCGGCTCGCGAGACTCTCGAACCATTGATCGAATCGCTCAATCATCCGACCGAAGAAACCTCGCGTGGCACTCTTTTGAGATTGGGGGTCGTACCAAACGCTCGACAGCATCGGATCGAGAGTAAAGGACACAAAGAGCGAAATTACCACGGCCACGGCGACAGTAACGCCGAACTGCAGGAAGAAGCGACCAATCAGCCCGCCCATGAAGGCGACAGGCAGAAACACCGCGACAATGCAAAGTGTAGTCGACAGCACGGCAAGGCCAATCTCGTTGGTGCCATCGAGCGCCGCCCTGACATGATCCTTGCCCATCTGGAGATGGCGGGTGATGTTTTCACGAACGACTATCGCGTCGTCGATGAGAATACCGATTGACAGGGAGAGTGCCATCAGCGTCATGATGTTCAGCGTGAAGCCGAGAGCGTAGATGGTCGCGAATGTGCCGATGACTGAAATCGGGAGCGTGAGGCCGGTGATGACCGTGGATCGCCAGGAGTTCAGAAACACGAACACGATCAGCACAGCCAGAACACCGCCTTCGATAAGCGTTCGCTCAACTTCGAAAACCTGAGAGGCTATGGGGCGGGAATTGTCACGTGTGATGGTGAGCCGGACGTTCTCCTTTGCCAGTTCTGCGTTCAACACAGAGATTTCCCTGCGAAGTGCGGACGCCACCTCTACCGTGTTCGCGCCCTGGACCTTGACGATTTGCAACCCAAGAGATGTCATGCTCTGATAGTTTGCAAGACTGGTCACTTCACCACCTGTGTCGAGAACCGTCGCTACATTCGAGAGGTAGACGGGATAGCCGCCACTATGAGCGATGATGATGCTGTTGAAGCCTGAAGCATCCGCGATGCGGCCCTCGACCGTCACGATCCGCTGGTTGATACCGGATACGAGCGTTCCCGCCGCGCGATCCTGGTTCTCGCGTCGGATTGCATCCATGACGGTAGAGACACCGATCCCATAAGCCTCTAAACGATCAGGATCCACGACCACGAGAACCTGCCGCTCGCTGCCGCCAACCAGTGAAATCTGGCCGACGCCGGATATGGCGCTCAGGCGATTAGTGATCACGCGATTAGCAAGCGTGGTGATTTCGCGCAGCGTCCGGATCGACGAGGATGCTGCGACAGAGAGAATTGCCTGGCCGTCCGGTTTGAAGCGCGTGACCTGAGGGGTATCGACTCCGTCGGGGAATTTCGCTCCCAGCCGCGCAACCCTGTCGCGTACCTCCTGCGCCGCGACCTGTGAGTCCACATCAAGTTCGAACTCGACCACGACGACCGAACGTCCTTCGTAGGACTCCGAGGTAATGCTGTCGATGCCGCCAATGGTGTTGAGCGCCGATTCAATCGGTCGTGAGATCTCGCTTTCGACTGATACCGGCGACGCTCCGGTGTAGGTGGTCGCGACCACGACGATCGGGAGGTCGGTCTCGGGGTAGTGGTCGACGCCGAGCCGGCCATATGAAAACAGGCCAAGCACAAGGATAGTCACCATCATCATCGTGGCGAAGACAGGATGGTTGACGCTTATACGCGTAAGAAACATCCGTCAGGTGCCCTCGATGGTCACCCGTGTATCGGCGACCAGATCGGGCAAGGGGGCGCTGACGATAACATCGCCCTCGTTCACCCCCGATACCTGCACAAGATTCCGGTCGCTCCAACTCCTGCCTACCTCGACAGGTTGTCTGCGCAAAACCCCTCGTTCCACCTTGAGAACGAAAGGCCCAACTGCGTCATACCGGATCGAGGCCGCCGGAAGTGCTATGACATCCTTCTGGTCGTCGACTTTGAGGATGCCGGTGGTGAACATCCCGCCTCGCAACAGGCCGTCGTTGTTATCGATGGCGATGAATACCCGCACGGCACGGGATCCGGCGACCGCGGTGGGCGAGATGCGGACGACCGCTCCAGGGAATGTCCGGCCGGGAAAGCCCTCTACTGTCAGCTCTACAGGCTGCTTGGGGCGAACGAGCGGGATGCGGCTTGTGGGAACCCCGGCGTCAACTTCCATCCGGTTGAGCTCGACAATAGTCATCATTTCAGTGTTCAGCGGCACGGTCTGTCCCTGTTCCACCGGACGCGCAGCAATGATGCCATCGAACTCGGCGCGCAATTCCGCATAGGAGAGCGATCGTTCGGCATCTGCGACCTCAGCCTGTTTCACTCTGAGCTGCGCGCGAAGATTGAGCACGTTGGCCCGCGCTGCAAGCCCCGTCGCCTCCGATGCCGCGCCTCGTTCACCCAGCGTGGTGTTTCGCTTAAATACCGACTCAGCGAGTTCGACCTGGGCATTAAGGGCATCCATCTCTGCTTTTCGCGCCGTCACGGCTGATCCGAGAGCTTCCGTATCAAAACGGACGAGGAGGTCGCCGGCTTTGACCACGTCTCCGATCTGCACGGGCAGCTCACTGATTGTCGAGGATACCCGAGATGTCAGTGTCGAACGTCGAACGGGCGTGAGAGAGCCGGCTATACGAACTTCGTTTACGATGTCCTGCCGGACGGCGGTGCTGATGTCGACTTGAGCAAGCTCGATCGGGCTGCCATGTTTAATCTGCGCAATCGCCCGACCTGCCGAAGTAAGGATGGCGATTGCCATGGTTACGGCGACCGCGAGTTTCCCGAAATTGCACCGAACAATTTTCGTCATCTGGATCTCCATCCGAGCGTTGATATCTAAATACGAAGGTGTTGGTGTTTTCCGAGCGAGCTATGAAAGCGTCACAATCATTCGACGGTGACCGATTTGGCGAGATTGCGCGGTTGGTCGACATCTGTGCCCATGAAGACCGCCGTATGATAAGCGAGAAGCTGCAGCGGCAAGGAAAAGATCATCGGGGCGATGACCTCGTCCACGTTCGGCAGCACGATCGTGTGCATCGTGTCGAGTTTCGATGCGGCTGCCCCTTTTTCGTCGGTGATCAGGATGATCCGTCCGCCGCGAGCCGCCACCTCCTGCATGTTGGAGACGGTCTTTTCGAAGAACCGATCATTTGGGGCGATGACGATGACCGGCATGTTTTCATCGATCAGCGCGATCGGACCGTGCTTCAATTCACCAGCCGCATAGCCTCCGGCGTGGATATAGGAAATCTCCTTGAGCTTCAGCGCGCCCTCCATCGCTAAGGGAAAACTCGTGCCGCGGCCGAGATAGAGCACGTCACGGCATATCGACAGTTCCCGCGACAGGAGCTCGATCTTCGGCTTGATGCTCTTCAGCACCTGTCTCATGATGCGCGGCATCCCGGTCAAGCTCTTCACCAGCGCCTGCTCCTGATCATCGGTGACTGTGCCGCGCGCCTTGCCTGCGCCGATGGCGAGCGCAGCGAGAACAGCAAGCTGGCAGGTGAAGGCCTTGGTAGAGGCAACGCCGATCTCCGGGCCAGCGAGGATCGGGAAGACGGCATCGGCCTCCCGGGCAATGGTCGACTCGCAGGCGTTGACGACAGCGCCGATCTTCAGGCCCTGTTCCTTGCAATATCGGAGCGATGCGAGCGTGTCGGCGGTCTCGCCCGACTGCGAGATGAAGAGCGCCGCCGACTGCGGAGACAGCGGGATTTCGCGGTAGCGGAACTCGGAAGCGACATCGATCTCGACCGGCAGTCGGGCATAGCGCTCGAACCAGTATTTGCCGATCAGCCCGGCCAAGTAAGCCGTGCCGCAAGCGGAGATCGCCAGGCTTGGCACCTTGGCGAAGTCGATATCGTGGGAAACCGGCAGCACCTGATTATCGATGAAGTTGATATAATGGCTGAGCGTATGGGAGATGACCTCCGGCTGCTCGTATATTTCCTTCTCCATGAAATGGCGATGATCGCCCTTGTCGACCATAAAGGCGGCGGCCGTGGACACCTGGCGCGGCCGCGTGACGAAGTTGCCGTCCATGTCGAAGATATGGACCCCGGTCTTGCCGATCACCGCCCAGTCGCCGTCGATCAGATAGGTGATTTCATTGGTGAAGGGCGCCAGGGCGATGGCATCGGAGCCGAGGAACATCTCGCCGTTGCCATGACCGATCGCCAGCGGCGGGCCGTTGCGGGCCGCCATGATCGTCGATGGATCGTCTTCGAAAAGAATAGCGAGTGCATAGGCGCCCCTCACCCGCTTCAGCATCGCATGCATCGCCTCGCGCCGTCCCAGGCCGTCGCGGCGAAATCTCGCCAGGAGCTGGGCGACGACCTCGGTATCGGTCTCCGTCTGGAATTCGGCACCCGACTCCGAAAGCTCGTCCTTCAACTCGGCAAAATTCTCGATGATGCCGTTGTGAACGACGGCGACGCCATCAGTAAAATGCGGATGGGCATTGCGTTCGCTGGGCGCTCCATGGGTCGCCCAGCGGGTGTGGGCGATCCCGATGGTGGCGCTCAGCGGCTCTTCCTTCAGTCTCGCCTCGAGATTGACGAGCTTGCCCTCGGCGCGCCGGCGATGCAAGGCACCGTCGATGATCGTCGCAACGCCGGCCGAATCGTATCCCCGGTATTCCAGGCGCTTCAACGCATCAACCAGCCGCTCCGAGACCGGCTGCTGCCCGACGATACCCACAATCCCGCACATGTTCCCTCCGACTTCGTCCCGGCACCCAGCCGACGCAGTAATCACGAGGACGGACCCGCCTGCGCGCCTTCATTCAGGATCTTCTAATAGCATCCGGCAAGATCGGTAAAATCGATAGTAGGAATAACAAACATCCACCGCATCGATACATGGGGCGTACGCTGGGATACGTTTGACGGCCTTGATCGAAATCTCCTCATTGCGCTCGATGCTTTGACGACCGAAGCAAGCTCAGGTCATGCGTCTTGACACTAAGGCGTTGCGGCCGGACTGGCCGCGAAAAGTAAAAGCTTGACCAGCTAAGCGGGCATCGGCGGCGCTGAGGGGGATGCGGCATCCGATCAGAGCCGACACGGTGCGCAACGATCCACTTTACGGTCGTCGCGCCCGCAACGGCCCGCAATGTGTGATTACCAGAGCCGTGTCGGGCAAGCGCCGAGCACAGATCCCTCGACTGATCTGAGCCCTTCAAACTGGACCAGTTTTGGTTGTCTTCTGTGTTCGGCGTGGTGAGGTCAAGCACCTTCTGATTGTCCGTAGCTATGATGATTGACGTCTTCGCAGTATCGCGCTTCTCTCCGGGAGCGCCCCGCGTGGCCCCTCCCACTATGGACCAGAAGAATGAGGCAGAACAATCTAACCGGCGACATGATCGCAATAGACGACCGTATCAAGACAACCACGCGAACTCGCCCATCCGTCGTCCTGCAAAGGACATCTTTCCACCGGTGGCGGAATCTTCTTGTCTCCTTTTGTTCTTGTCACTTTGGTTGCTAATTACGCACCAACAAGCAAGCTCTCCCGTGTCCAACAACAGAATTCGGTTCCGTCACTCCACAGAGATGCATGATCACAGCAAGATTCAAACAAAAGGGGAGACGCTCCGGGATTGAAACTCAGAGGTTTCCCCGATTTGCGCCTGCCACAAAGCAGCATAAGCGCCGTCAGCTCTCAGCAGATCCATATGCTTTCCCTCCTCAACGACCCGACCCTTGTCTAAGACTACGATCTTGTCAGCCCTACAAATGGTGCTCAGTCGGTGAGCGATGACGATGATGGTCTGACCAGCATGACGCAGATCCTCAACCACCCGCAGGATGAAAGCCTCGGCGACCGAGTCGAGAGAGGAGGTCGCTTCGTCGAGGATCAGGATCTCCGGATCCCGGTAGAGAGCCCGAGCCAAGGCAAGGCGCTGCTTCTCGCCGCCGGAGAGGCGTATACCGTTCTCGCCTAAATGGGTCTGGAGACCGCTGGGCCAGCTTTCGATGAGCTCTCGTAGCCCTATTTGATCGCATATTCGTAGGATCTTCACGATGTCCGGATCGAATGCGCCAAGTGCGATGTTCTCGATCACCGAGCCAGAGAACACGTCGACCGATTGCGGCACCGCTGCGATAACTTTGCGCAGGGATACCGTCGAGAGATCCTGGAGAGCATAGGAGCCGATCCGGATGCGGCCACTCTCGAGTGGATACACATTCTGCAGCAGAGCCGCAAGGGTGCTCTTGCCTGAGCCACTTTCCCCCACCACGGCCGTCATCTCGCCCCGCCCGAAAGTGAGGCTAAGATCCTGGAAAAGCTCCCGCTGAGAGCCATGGCGGAACGTGACATTCTCCAGGCGGATATCACCAAGGTGGGACTTTGTGGCATCAATGCCGCCGCCGTTCGTCTCCTGCTCCAGGTCGAAGATGTCGAATAGGCGATCTGCCGCGACGAATGCGTCCTGAACGATCCGGTTGGTCTGGATGAGACTGGCAATCGGCCGGGTGATATAGCCGAGCAAAGCATAGCAGGATAGTAACTCGCCGGGTGTGAGTGTTTGATCGAGGGCAAGCGTCGTCCCAAACCACATCAGCACGATGGTGAATAGCGTCGAGAGGAAAGTTGAGGCACTGTCTCCAAAGATCGAAATTAGCCCGGAGCTATAGACTGAGTGCAGCGTCTTGATGAAGCGGGTCTCGATCTTGAAGCTGGCAAAGCTTTCGATGCCGGAGGTCTTGATTGTGGAGATAGCTCCGAGCGCTTCCACCAGTTGCGCCTCCAGGTCACCGGCATTCTCCATAATGGCGCGCTGGTGTTTCCGATTCAGCCGATTCGTCGTCCAATAGACAAAGAGGTACAGTGGGATGGAGACCGCCACGACCGATGCGATCTTCCACGAAAAGACGAACATCAGCCCCAATGAGAACAGAGTCATGTGCACATCGACGAACATGTTGATTGAGGCGTCATTCAGGAAGCTCCTGATCTTCACCGCATCGTTCATACGGGAGACGATTTCGCCCATTCTCATGCTGTCGTAGAACTTCTGAGGCAGGTTTAAGATGTGATTGTAGTAGCCGAGGATCAGGTCGACATCGATCTTCTGTCCCGTTTGCAGGACGAGCCGGTTCCGCAGGAGAGTGATCAGGACCTGCAACACCAGGATCAGCAGCATGGCGACGCTCATGACGTTGAGCAGGTTGCGGTTGCCCGCTGTGATCACATGGTCTACGATCTTCTGGACGTAGATGGCCGTCGAGAGGCCGAGGATCGTCGTCACCAGCGCCCCGACGAGAGCCTGCGCCATCACCGCCCTGTATGGCGCAAGCAGTCGGGCGAAGCGGGCGAGGGGTGAGGTGGTCTCGTCGTGGCGCTTGAAGGTGTCTGCCGGAACCAGGAGCACCAGGACGCCAGTCCATAGCGTGTTGAACTCCTCGTGCGACAGCTTTAGGATTTCGCCATAGGCTGGGTCCATGACAGTGACCCACTTCGCGTCGATCGCCTGGATTACGACAAAATGGTGCAGGACCTCCTTGACTATCACGTGCGCGATGGCGGGCTTCGGGATCTTGTACAGGCTGTCGAAGCCGCCCCTCACCGCCTTGGAGATGAAGCCTAGCTTCTGGGCCGCTTCCATGAGGCCCAGCACGGTGGTGCCGGCGCGGTCGGTCGAGGCATGTTGCCGGATGCGCGACAATGGCAGCTTGTAACCATAGAACGCTGCGACAGAAGCAAGGCTGGCGGCCCCGCAATCCGTGATGTCGCGCTGCTTGAACTTACTGACGTTGCTCGACATGGCGACTTTCTGGGCTGTGTGGGAAATGAGGTTTAGCGGCCCGTCAAGAGCGGGTTTAGCCAATCATCGACCCCATTGTAGAGGAGTTGCAGGAGAGTTCGGTCGGCCACGCGAAAGCGTGCTCGCACGGTCATGCCTTTCTTCAGGTGACCGATCACCCCGTTCTTGAGCGCGAGATGAGTGCGGGAGAGCGCGCAGCGGACCTTGAAGATCGGCCTATCGTCTAGGAGTGTGAAGTCCTGCGCCACGTCGAGCACGGTTGCTTCGATCAAGCCCCATTGATTGTAGTTGAAGGCATCTACTTGGAGCCGCACCGACTGGCCGGGCCGCACCAAGCCAATGTCATTGGGGGAGACATAGATATCCGCCACCATTTCGCCGCCCGGCGAGACCCAAGCAACAGTTTGCCCCGCCTGGACGTAGCTGCCGGGGCTGAGGCCGGAGAATTGCTCGAGGGCTCCTGACACCGGAGCCCGGATTCGCGTCAGATCCCGTTCATTCTCAAGCTGATGCAAGGTGGCCACTAGTTCCTTAAGGCGCAGGTTAGTGTCGAAGAGCCGCTGGTTCCATTCAGCGGCTTTGCGCCTGGCTAGAATCTCGCCCTGAACCTCAGTGCTCTGGAGAGCGAAAGCCTTTTCGTCTACGGCCTTCGCGGGCGCCGTAGCAACTGAGAGGAGTCGCTTAGCGCGGGCGAATTCCGCCGCGGCATTACTGCGGGCAAACTCGTTCTCCCGCAGCAGGTTGAGAAAATGCGCCCGCTCGGCCGTGGCTGACTCGGTGAGGAGGCGGACCGGGCCGGTGGCGGCGCCGGCCGAGATCAGAGCCTCGAGGTCACTGGCAAGATCGGTCTTAGCGCGAATATCGGCTCTAAGAGCCATAAGCTTTTCCTCAACCACATCATCATCGAGGGTGAGGATTTCCTGCCCTTCGGCGACCCGGCTGTTCTCAAGGGCAAGGATGTGTGAGATCCGCCCGGAGACGGGTGCGACCAAGGGCGTCTTTTCGATGACGGGGCGGATTCTCCCCGCACTTTGGACAGAGACAGGTATGCTCACGAGTGGCAGCGACACGAATGCCGCAAGCACAGAGAGCACAGTCACTTTATAGATGACCAAAGATCGACCTGATCGCCGCGACATGATGCTCTCCGCAGTGCAGCAGGCGGTTTCAGGAGTAAGTTGGATATTGTTCATGCGCCAAGTCACCGCTCAAAAACATGGAAGTATTTCGATATTATCAATTAACCACTGCCAGAACCGAGCCAGTCATCCACCGCAAGTTGCAGGCTTACTTCGTGATTAATTGATGCCTCATACCTCATCTTCTGCTGCCCTCGGCCGGATTGTTGCGGGTCAGTAGGACCTGCAACGACCGCCGAGCAGCGGAGCAAGCCGGTGCCGAACGAGATCAAGGCTTCGAGGCACCGGCAAAATCGCTCCAAGTGCGAATTTCGGCTCTAATGGTGTTTGCCAATAAATTTAAGTGCGGCGGATATGCCATACACGAGAACAATTCCGAAACAGGCTCCCCCTGCTGCGGCAGCAGCAACTGCGAGGAGCGGTACAATTCCTCCACAAGTTTTAGACGCCTCGGCGCGGGTTAATTCAATCACACCACAAGATGACATGTCGGTCGTCATTGTTTTCCACTTTTCCAGATGCCCATAGGGCTGTTGCGACAGTCGCTAAGAAGCAGGAACCGTGCCAACTCCCCAGCTCCCAAAAGAGGAAAGAGCTTCAACTCAAATGGCGTCAATGATAGCTCGAATGACGCCGCGCGGAACATCATAGTGTCGCGGACCCGACAAACCCGACAGGGGTTGCACGACATTTTGACGGATGGCGGACAGGTTTGGCGCCATCATAGCTGAGGATTTTTGGAGATCGAAAAAAGTCTGCAAACCCGTGTCGACCCGCGGAAGTTCATGCTGGGTCATTTCTGCGCCCCCGATCCCAAGTAAGGCACTGGTTTGGCGACGAAAGCATCAAGCCTACGCAATTGCACTAAACGGTTGGTTCTGCTGTCAAAGATCTTACGTGACGCTCATCGATTCGGCTTTAATACGCTCGCAAATGCGCCAATACGGGTACGAAGCTAGTCGGGGGCCCGGTCGCAGCCGTGGAAGCTTATCCGGATGGTATGCGTGACGGAACCGAAGTTAAGGAGAAAACGTGTCAAGCCTAGCATTACAGTTGGTGCGCCGGGAGACCGGCAAGGAGTAGATGGTGAAAGTCCATTACGTTAAAGGCGTAGCGAGCCACATCGGTCCCGAGCCGTGCGCAGGCATCCGCGAGGGTGTGGGCGAAGCGTCGGTAGGAGAGCATACAGGCCAGCCATTGAGCCGCGTAAGAGTGTTATCCCGGGTGCCGACGCCGTCAACTGTGCGGAAGGCGACACGGGCGGGTGCGCAATCGCGAGCATCCGTCTGGCCCGGCGTGGTCGCAGACCCTGGCATGTATGGAAGCTCCTTGTACGGGAACCGGGAGATCTCCGGTCGGCCATGACCCCTTTTGGGTACATGGTCCGCAGCGGGAAGGCGAGGAGCCGTCGCCGCTGATGCACGACACGGAGAAGTCTGGGACTTCGGCATAGTAGCTATGAAGCCGACGAACAAAACCGGGTTGCCGGTAGCGGAGTTGGTGGAGCCAAGGCCGGGGACCAAGGGGAACGCGGATCAGCAACGCATGCACCGGACACAGAGCCGGGCGCGCATGTCCCAGTCGCTGGATCGCGTACGGAAAGTCGCAAGGCTAAAGAAAAAGGAACGGTTCACCGCACTTCTCCACCACATCAATGTCGATGCACTTCGAACGGCATTCTACGCGCTCAGTCGCAAAGCTGCCGCTGGCGTGGATGGCATAACATGGCAGGACTATGAGGCAGACCTTGAGCCTCGGCTCAGGGGCCTGCAAGCACGAGTTCACGGGGGAATGTACCAACCGCAACCATCTCGCCGGACGTTCATACCGAAGGCGGATGGAAAGCGGCGGCCGCTGGCGATCGCAGCCCTGGAAGATAAAATCGTCCAAGGTGCAACGGTCATGGTGCTCAACGCGATCTACGAAGGTGACTTCTGCGGTTTCTCATACGGGTTCCGACCCGGACGGGGTCCGCACGATGCGTTGGATGCCTTGTCCGTCGCGATCAGCGAGCGGAGGGTGAACTGGATCATGGATGCCGACATCCAAAACTTCTTTAGGGCGGTCAGCCAGGAATGGCTGGTCCGCTTCTTGAAGCATCGGGTCGGCGACAAGCGCATCATCCGCCTGATCCAGAAATGGCTGAGGGCGGGCATCCTCGAAGACGGAGTCGTGATCATCGATGACAGGGGCACTGGTCAGGGCTCGGTAACCTCACCGCTCCTCGCCAACATCTACCTGCACTACGTCATCGACCTGTGGGCCAAGCGCTGGCGACGTCGTGAAGCATCCGGCGACATGATCGTTGTGCGCTATGCCGATGATCGTGTGCCACGAACGCACCGACAGCAATGGAGGTGCGGAACTGCACGAGAGATGAGGGTAGGTCCCTCGGAGCCGGCCGTCAGGGGCAGGCTCCGAA
>NZ_CBYB010000025.1 GCF_000577275.2 Rhizobium favelukesii | reverse complement strand
ATGCGAAACCTGCCGCCGTAATGCGGCAAGGCGCGTATCGCCTACTCATCCCACCTATCTGAAGGTCCGGCGTGGCGGTCGCATCGTCTCCGTCGCTGTTATCATCGCTGTGGGCGTCAACACGGACGGCCGCCGCGAGGTTCTTGGCATGGGAATCGGCACCTCTGAAGCCGAGCCGATCTGGATGGAGTTCCTGCGCAAGCTGACCCGGCGCGGCCTGCGCGGCGTCAAGCTGGTCGTCTCCGACGCACACGAAGGCATCAAGGCCGCCGTGTCGAAGGTTCTTTCCGCCACCTGGCAGCGCTGCAGGGTTCATTATGCCGACGTCCGGATTATGCCGACCATGGCTTGGAACTCGGCCCTGGAGGCGGGGATCGCTGCGATGGGGTCGGCATAATCAGAGCGCCTCGAGGAAAGCGAGAAGCTTGTCGGACGGCCGGTAGCGTCCGGGCGCCGTATCGGCCGGCGTGGTTTTTGCCAGGGTGCGCTCTTTTAGCTCCAGATCGGCGTGCAGATAGACGTGGGTTGTCTCGATGTGTTCGTGGCCAAGCCACAGCGCGATCACCGAGGCGTCGACGCCGGCACGCAGCAATCGCATTGCCGCGGTATGACGCAGGACGTGTAGGGTGATCCTTTTCCGCTGCAGCGACGGACGGCCTCTGGCGGCGATCTCGACATATTTCGCGAGCCGGTGCTCGAGCGCGTCGCGGCTGAGCATCTTGCCGGTCTGTGTGGGGAAGAGAGGCTCGTCGGCTGCCCGGCACGTTCGGCCAGCCAGACGCGCAGCACCGCGGCCATGTTGGAGGTGATGGGTGTGATCCGCTGCTTTCGTCCCTTTCCCATACAGCTGATGTGAGCGCCGGAACCGAGATGGACATCGCTACAGTGAAGGCCGACCAGTTCGGACGCCCGCAATCCGGTTTGGGCGGCGAGCCGAAGCAAGGCATGGTCGCGCCGCCCGGTCCAGGTCGACCGCTCGGGGGCGGACAGCAATGCATCGAGTTCCTCCTCCGTCAGGAACGTCACAAGCCTTCGCTCAAAACGCTTCGGCGGAATAGCGAGCACCCGTTCGATCGTCGCGGCATGCTCGGGGTGACGAAGGGCGGCGAATCGGAACAACGACCGGATTGCGGCAAGCCGGGCATTCCGGGTCCGCGCGCTGTTGCCCCGATGGTACTCGAGGTGATCGAGGAAGTCGCCGACACACGCGGCATCTCTGTCGCTCCAGACGATCGCCGGCGAGTTGCAGCAATTCCGGGGCCGCCGAGAGATACCAGTATGTCTTGCCCGGATCGACGTGGCCGAGATAGGTCGACAGCAGGGCAAGCCGGTTCCCCGGGTTGCCGCCATCGCGATAAGCATCAAGAAGAGTGCGGACGGCAAATGCGTGTCGCAGGTCGTGTAGCCGCGGTCGGCAGGCGGCCGAGCGCGGGGCGATGCCGACGCGAGAGACGAGCTTCTGGAACGTGTTTTGAACGTTCACATAGAGCAGCCTGGTGCCGGCCGGCGAGACGAACAAGGCGGGCGTGTTCGGCGGCCGGCTGGGTCGATCGCTGCGGCGCAGATAATCGCCGAGGGCTGCGACAGTGCTTGGATGTAATGGCAGCTCGCGGGATTTTCCGAACTTTCCGTGCCGGATCGTGAGGACGCCACCGACGGCATCGAAGTCGTCGCGGTCGAGGCCGATCGCTTCGCCAATCCGCATTCCGGTCACGGCCAGCAAGCCGATCAGGGTCCGGTAGGTCGCTGTCCGATGCGGCGTGCGCAATGCTGCGGTCGCCGTCATCAAGGCGATGACGTCCTCCTGCAAATAGAGGTAGGGCGTCGCTCGACAAGACCGTCCTGGCAGCAGATCACGCGGTGGGACCCCGGTTCGATCCCACGCAGGTGGGTCGCAAAGCTGCGAACCACGGAAAGCCGCGCGGACATCCAGCTTCGATCGGCGCCTGCCGGCAGCATCGCCCAAGCTAGCTTAGCTAGT
>NZ_CBYB010000024.1 GCF_000577275.2 Rhizobium favelukesii | reverse complement strand
AAGCGCTTTGCCGTTGATGAGCCCTGACGGACCGCGGGCATTGAAGCGCATAACCCAATCGCGGACAATCTGCAGGGTCACGCCTCCGATCCTGGCCGCGTCGCTGCGTGAATGACCATCATAGATTTCGGCAAGGGCAAGAAGCCGCCGAGCCTGTGCCGCATCCTTCGTGCTCTTGGCCAATGCCCGCAGGGCAAAACCGTCGAAGTCATCGCGCAGTGGAATTCCCAATGTCATCCGCAAACCTCCGTTTGCGACAGAGATTCAGAATTCAACTGATTTGGAAACCGCAAAACGAGTCAGAAACCGCTCACGTTGGTATAACGGATGTCCTGCGTTGCTTGCAGGATGATCATCGCGCATGTGTGCCTGAGCACGTGAGGCGAGATGCGTTTCTTGTTGAGGCCGGGATGCGCTCGAGCGGCAGTCGCTGCATGCTGTTTGAGCAGATAGGCGAAGCCCCATCGGCTCAGCGGCTCTCCCCGGGCATTGACGAACACCTCGGGCGCTGCAACCCGCCCGCGAACGGCGAGCCAGGCACGCAGGGCTGCGGCCGTGGTCTTCCACAAGGGAAGCGTCCGTTCCCGCCGCCCCTTGCCCAGGACACGAATGCTCATCGACGACAGGTCGATGTCCTCGAGATTCAACCCCGTCAGCTCGGACACGCGCAGACCCGCACAAACCGCCAGATGCAGCATGGCCCGGTCGCGGATGCCATCGCGCGTGGCGGGATCCGGAGTATCGAGCACCGCTTGCAGCTCCTCCCGCAGGAGATAGGGGACCAGACGCTGATCCGTCTTCTTGAATGGGATCGCCAGGACGCGGCGGACCTGCTCCAGGGCTGCCGGCTGCCTGTATTTGAGGAAGCGGAAGAAGGACTTGATGGCCGCCAGCCGGACATTGCGCGTCACCGGCGCGTTTTTGCGCTTATCCTCGAGATACTCCAGGAAGTCGCTGATGAGGCCGGCGTCGAGTTGCTCCAGCGTCAGCGCCGATGGCGAGACCTTCAGCCGCTTTGCAGCGAACATGAAGAGCAACTGGAAGCTCAGGGAATAGGAGTCGCCCGTATGCCGACTGACGCCCCGCTGGCGGGCGAGTGTCTCACCGAGGAACGCTTCGATGAGGGGAGCAATCGGCGTCATGATTGCCCCCCTTCGGTAATGAACCCTTCACCGGCCGCGGCGACGTCGCGCATGAGGTCGGCGGTGGCCTCGAGGTACCAGTAGGTCGCATAGATGTTGACGTGACCCATGTAGGTCGCAAGCGCCGCCATATGCGCGCCGCTTCGGCTTCGATCCGTCGGACTGCCTTGCAGCGCGCGCACTGCAAACGTGTGCCGCAAATCGTGCAGACGCGGGCGGCGCTTCGCCGCCGGTACGATACCCGCCGTGCCGCCAGCCTGTCGAAGGTCTCTTTGACAGCAATGTAGCGCAGTGGCAGACCACGCGCGTCAACGAACACCGGATCAGTCTCGGAACAGGGGCCGGCGATGCGCCAGATCGCCATTCAAGCCCGCTACTGCTGTGTCGTGTAGCGGCACCAGGCGGGTTTTCCGGAACTTGGTCTCACGGATCAGCAGGCCGTCGCGCGTCACGTCGGCGACCGTCAACTTCAGCGCTTCGGAGATCCTCAACCCGGTGACTGAGAGCAGTGCGATCAATGTCGCATAGGTCCGTGAGCGCAAGCCGCCTTTGGGTCGAAGCCGAAGGGCGGCCTCGATGAGGCGATCGATCTCCGCTGCCGGGTAGATATGCGGCGAGCGCCGCGTCTTGCGGGCGCCGAAGTGATTAACCGGCGGCAGCTCATGCCGGGCGTCTTCAACCCGGACATGACGCACAAAGCGGCAGACGGCTTTCAGTCGTGCATCGCGTTGCGCGACAGACGGTCCCCGCGCCGCCCAATCGGTTGCGGTTTGCGTGTGGACATGCGATTGCCCACGCTCGGTCGCAAAGGCGGCAAAGCTCCTGAGCAAGTATTCCGCATTCAGCATTGCGAATCCAGTGGCACGGCGGAGCCCAGATAAGTCTCGATGGCCTTCAACATCAGAGAACCTCCGGCCAGGGCTGCGCGATTTGCTTCAGGAGCGTGACATCGGCCTTGGCGTAACGGGCCGTCGTGTCGATGCCTCGGTGCCGCAGGACCAACCCGATCTTCTCGAGCGGAACGCCATGGCGCAGCATCTCGGTCGCCGCCGTGTGTCGCAGGACGTGCGCCCCTTTGACTGGCGCCACGACGCCGGCCCGCTGCATGAGGCGTTTCACCATCGACGAGATGCCGTCACCGTTCCGGAACGGTCGAAACGGCGCGATATTGCGCAGGAACGCGTAATCGCTCGGGCAGGTTGAAGGGCGGCACGCGAGGTAGGCGGCGATCGCATCCCCGACATCTTGCGGCAGCGGCAGACGCACCTCGTAGCGCGCCTTGCCCGAGACCCGCAGCGAGCCTGTCTCCCACTCGATGTCGTCGAGGCGGAGTTGCGCCACGTCGCCGGCCCGCAGCCCGAGGCGCGCCAAGAGCAGGACGATCGCGCGATCACGCCGGCGCGCAACGACTTCGCCATCGCATGCCGCGATCAGCCGGTTCACCTGCTCCGCCGATAGATATCGCGGCAAATCGGCAAGCCGGCAATGGGCATAGCCAGGAACGACATCGGCGAGACCTGCTCGGCAGCGGCCTTCGACCGCAAGATACCGCAAGAACGCGCGCAGGCTGGTCGTCAGTTTCTCGACGGTTCCATGGCCGCAATGGCTCGCGCGGTCCAGGAAAAAGCTGCGAATAGCGGCTGGTTCCCATCTTTCTGGATCGTCCCCGAGTGCCGCTAGCAAGTGGGCGGCGTCGCGGGCGTAGAGCTTGATGGTGGGATCGGACGCCCCGCGATGCTTGCGCAGCCACACTTTGAAGTGAGCCAGCAGGCACGGCTCGGCACGCTGCAATGCGGCGGCGGCGGACTGGCAAACGCCAATTTCGACAAGGTGCTGGCGAAAGAGCCTGGCGCCGAAAATGGTGTGGTGGTTGCGACGCCCGCCCTTGGCGCGCGGACATCGACAAGTGCGTAAGTGCTCGCTGAACACCGCCAGATCAATGTCGCTGGGCATTGCCCCTTGCCGAGTCACGACATGGCCGAGGTGCGCTGCCGCCCGCAAATATCGCGCGGCCGTGCCGGCACTTTAGCCCCGCCGCTCGAGCGCGGCTGCGAAACCGTCAAGGTATGGTCCGCTTGGTCCGCTCCGCAAATGCCTCAGCAGCTTCGATGCCGAGAAGTAAGTCTCCACATGTTCGTCTCCGTTTGTGACCGGCCATTGGTGGCCGAGCTGATGGAGGCGCAGGACCGCGCTGTTATGGAGACAAAAAGCGCAACAATTCACTGAAAAATGCCGTTGCCGGCACACCTACTCCCCATTACTGAATCTGCCCATAAGGCAGCTGTTGAAGGCGATGCGCCGGTGG
>NZ_CBYB010000023.1 GCF_000577275.2 Rhizobium favelukesii | reverse complement strand
TGACGTCCGGATTATGCCGACCATGGCTTGGAACTCGGCCCTGGAGGCGGGGATCGCTGCGATGGGGTCGGCATAATCACGGATGCCCGACGGATGGTGCAAACTCCTCTTCTTGCAAAGAAGGAGAGTTTTTATGTCTATCGATCCGTTTCGTGTTCAGGTTCGGGGGCCGCTTGCCCCATTTGCGGCTGGGTTTGCCGGCGAACTCGCCCAACGGGGCTATACACCGATTTCCGCCCGCGGGCAGATGCGGCTGCTGGCGCGACTAAGCTGCTGGCTCGCACTGGAGGGCATGGACGCGGAGGACCTGAGTGTGAGCGAGGTCGATCGGTTTGTCCGTACCCGTCGTGCCGCTGGCCGGCAACTCCGCTCGATCAAAGCGTTGCGACCCATATTGGCCTATTTGAAGTCTCGTGGCGTGGTGCTGCCGTCGACCCGCGCGCCCGACGATCCGGCAGAGGTGCTTCTGGAACGATACCGACGCTACCTGACAGCTGAGCGCGGTTTGGCGAATGCCACCGCCGATGTCTATGCCCAGAAGGTGCGCCCCTTTGTGCGTCATCGGTTGTCATCCGATGGGCGTGTCTTGGACCTTGCGGGTTTGGCCGCGACCGACATCGTCGCCTTTGTGGTGATGCATTGCCCTCGGCTGAGCCGCAGCGCGGCAAGCCTGACTGTGACGGCGCTGCGATCGCTGCTCGGATACCTTAATATCGAGGGTCTCATCGCGCGATCTCTTGCCGCTTGCGTGCCCTCGGTCGCCCGGTCGGCGATTGGCTGGGTTCCCGAAAGGACTGGATTGCGGCCAGGTTCAGCGCCTGCTGACGTCCTGCGACCGCGATACGTCGAGCGGCTGCCGAGACGCCGCGGTCATGATCATGTTGGTTCGTCTCGGCTTGCGGGCGGGGGAAGTCGCCAAGCTCAAGCTTGACGACTTGGATTGGCGGGCCGGTGAGATCTTCGTACGGGCAAGGGAAGCTGCATCCAACACCTTCCCTTGCCGGCCGATGTCGGCGAAGCCGTGGCGGGGACCGGACGGTGTTTGTGCGCATCAAGGCGCCCCATCGTGCCCTCACCAGCACTGGTGTATCGCAAATCGTGGCCGCCGCCGCTCGGCGCGCCGGCGCATCGCTATCCGAGGTCGGGCAGGTCCTGCGGCATCGCCGCGCCCTGACAACGGCGATCTATGCCAAGGTTGATCGCGAAGCCCTGCGAACGATCGCCCGCCCCTGGCCGGAGAGGTGGCATGAGCGCCCTTCGCCAAGCCCTGGCCGATTACCTGGCCATGTGTCGCGCCCTCGGCTACCAGCTTGTTCGGTCCGAGAAGCTTCTTGCCCAGTTCCTCACCTATCTCGAGGCACAGGGCGAGGACTACCTGACCACCAAGACGGCACTAGACTAGTGCCCGTCCATAAACGCCTGTTTTTCTGGGGTTTTCAAGGTTGCTTGACGGATTTGGTCGGCGACGGCGCGCCACTGCAGGCTTGCAGCCTCTGCCGTCTCCTGGGCAAAGGCGGTGGCGATGAATGCCGACACGACGCGGCGGCCACTCTTTCCGGCATGCGCCAGCACGTTGCGGGCAAAATGAACCCTGCAGCGCTGCCAGGTCGCGCTGAGAACCTTGGAGGTTGCCGCCTTGATCCCTTCGTGGGCATCGGAGACGACGAGCCTGACGCCGCGCAGGCCGCGCCTTGTCAGCTTGCGCAGGAACTCCGTCCAGATCGGCTCGGCTTCCGAGGTGCCGACCTCCATGCCCAGAACCTCGCGCCGACCATCGGTGTTGACGCCGACGGCGATGATGACGGCAACGGAAACGATCCGGCCGCCACGGCGCACCTTGAGGTAAGTCGGATGAGTAGGCGATACGCGCCTTACCGCATTACGGCGGCAGGTCTCGCATCGCCTCTCGCCGAACCGGACGTGCGCCTTTCGTTACGCATCCGGCTCTCCAGAAGACATGGGAAAGTCAGGCGTATCCATCCACGCGAGACGATATCGCTCGACAGGTGTCCAGCAGAGCACGTGTTGCTCAATGGATCCCTCTCTCCAGACCCGCCTCGTCGCCCGGTGTCTGCTTGGCTGTTTTGAGCCCCACAGTTCGCTCGGTGTTGCCTTTGGACGTTTCTTACGCAGCCAGCAGTACAGACGCAGGCCAATGTACCAGTCTAGAGCGACAAATACACGGCCGGCACCTACACAGTAGCGATAATAATTCGCCCATCCGCTGGTGATGGCATTCACCCCTCGAAGCTTTTCGCCAAGACTGACGGATATGCTATCACGTTGCGTCAGTTGCTTGACTTTGTGACGCAGGTTCGCGGCCTTTGCCTTGGGTATTTCAACGCGCGGGCCGTAGCCATAACGTTTATCCCAATGCACACTGAAGCGGAATCCGAGAAACTCGAAGCCCTCTGTCATGGCCGTAACCTTCGTCTTTTCCGGCGACAACGTCAGTCCGGTTGTCTTGATCAGGTAGTCGGCCAGAGCACATTGCTCTGCCATTGCCTCCTCCAGCGATCCAGACACCAGAACCACGAAGTCGTCGCCGTAGCGCACCGGCAGATACACACAGCGTCCTGCTATACGATCGCTGTCCCGGGCGCTCGCCGCTGCCGCCACCCCGTTGCTTTTGCGACGGGCTTGGGTCTTTTTGCGGTGATAGGTCCACCTTTCATACCGCTCCTCGATCGCGCTAAGGGCGATGTTTGCGAGCAAAGGTGAGATGATCCCGCCCTGAGGGGTGCCGGCGTCCGTCCGGAGGAACTGATCCTCCGTCAAAACACCGGCTTAGCCTTACTCCACTGATAGAGTTTGCTTTGAATGCCGAGTACCCAGACCTTCCCGGTCCGATGATCCGTGTCCACAGATCACTCCTCCGTCGTTACAAGCCTATCGTCTTCCTGCTTCCCTTCGCCCTGTGCGTGGCTTTCCCACACTCCGACTACTACGAAAGCTCCGCCCCTGGTGTTGTCCATATCTGGCCGTCGCAGCGAGCCCGGCTTCCACCCGGGCAGACAATCCAAGTTCCCGTGTTCCGACTTCCAACCTGGTGCCGTTAGGCGGTGAGCTCTACCCCGTGCAATGCGGGAGATGGGGCATAGGAGCCAGTCCCATCTCGGGTCTCTTCGAGAACCCGGCAGCAAGAATAGACGAGCCTTGCCGCCTCTGATTGCTCTTTCGTGCTCCCACGCCATCACGCCAATGGAAGCGATCTGTGTGTTTCGAGGCTTCTGACGCTCACTTTGTTGTCTCGCCATGGGCATTGCGGTAGCCCGGCCTGCGGTTGATGGCCCGCATCCGGTACAGTTAAGGCCAATCTGCTTATGCAACCCAACCGACGACGCCCGGTCGAGCTTCTTGGCCCCCTTGCACG
>NZ_CBYB010000022.1 GCF_000577275.2 Rhizobium favelukesii | reverse complement strand
GCCAGACTGGAGCATCATGCGCAATACCTTGGATAGCGTTGACAGAGAAATGGTGAAAGAAGTCGAGCGCAAATGATTGTTAAGGTACCGGCAATTTACGCCGCTTCTCGAGGCGACGCTTGAGACCGACTGGAAAGCCGAAGAACCTCGTTGACGCCATGAGAACAGAGGCTCCTCGGGGAGCCTCTGTTCAGAGAGAGGGAAGCGCTGGGGTGCTCCCGTGCGGACTACTGGTGGGTCAGCAGTACTCGAAATTATTCGAGGTCATAGAGGCTAAGTCAGCCATAGTCTTATTTTCCAGATAGCCGAACTCATGGGCGGTGTTTTCACCGTCAACATAGGCCAGAACTGCGCCGCTTCCGTTAGCATCGCAGTAAACCAAGATGTCGCCGCGAACTTCGTGAGAAGCAGCGTTTGCGGCCTCAGAGGCAGATGCGAAGCTTCGATCGGTGAAAAAAATAGGGCTCCGGCCGTTGATGAAGTTCCCAACGGTTCCCTGCTCCAAGGGTGGTCGGCCAAGAGAGTCGAAGTCAGCAGCGTCCAGTACGATCTTGTCCTCGGTCGGGTTGAAATCCGTAACACTGGTGACGTTCAGGCGATCTAACGAGGGTTCGGACATCGGGTCATGGAACGAGAATACGAACCGGTCGTGATCAGCGCCGCCAGTCAGAGTATCTGGACCGTCACCGGCGACAAGGCGATCGTCGCCGTCGCCGCCATTGAGATAATCGCCATCCCCCTCTGAGCCGACACCGCGAGACGACGAATACGAGTAGTTGCCATAGAGCGTGTCGTTACCGTCCTGCCCTAAAACGATGTCGTTGCCTAGCCCAGCGAAGATCCAGTCATTGCCGCCGTTGGCCAAAATGCGGTCATCGCCATTGGTCCCCGTGAATATGTTGTTGCCGGGCCCCAAGTTTACGGGTCTGTCAGGGGCGGAGCCGTGGTCGGGTTCGGGGAGATCGCGGTGGTCGGGCCAGGGTTCGGGGTCCGGGTCAGGGTAGTCGGGTTCGGGGAGATCGGGCCGATCGGGCCCCATCCGGGACCCCGGGTCGGGGTTGAAAGGCTCCGCCACGGAGCCGATGGGCTTGGGGTCCAGGTCGCGGGGAGTCAGGTCATCGCGGGGAGTCAGGTCGATGACATCAAGCAACTCAGGGCTACCTGGAATTTCGATCGGGGAAGTGAAATTCATTATTTGTATGCTCCTTTTGACGCATCGCACGATGCCACCTGCCCACTATTATGCTCTGCCTGGCGACTGAAGAAATCGATTGTTTTGATAGGAGGCATCCATGTACCGGATGTTGCCGTGTCCATTTCACATCAATGTTGAGGAAAACGCTGGCTGACGCGCGTTGCCAAACTTAACCGCGTATCGCATCCTCGAGCTACTTTACCATACGAGCTGTTTGAATGGTCCGTTGCCGAGGCATGCGCAAAGCGCGTCCGGACCGCAGCTGGCGCCCAACTCCCGACGCAGTGCCGACGTCCCCTACAGCGCTTGGTAAATGCCATCATGGCTGATGTGCATGGCCCGGATCTTCGGGGAATCGGGCCTACGCCTATGCGCAACCTGCTCTGGGCTCCAGACCGTTGACCAGCGAACGGCCAAGATCGTCATCCACCGTGTTGATACGCGACCATTCAAGTGCTGTCAGCCGGCCGCGCATCGCATATTGCAAGACGCTGCTTTCGCAATTGTGCAGAGCGTGACGGGCCGAGGACTGGCGGACATACAGGATGGTCTTGCGTTCCAAGTGGTGTGGCCCGATTCGCATGCATCGTAACCAGCCTCCGACTGCTGCGAGGCGCTCTCGCCGTTTGCGTGGTTTACAAGTAGTCGCACTATGAGAGCCGTGAGGGTCTGACACGCGTCCTCCGGCAACGCCTGCCGTTGCATCGCCGGACTGCTCCCGCTTTGTGGGACCGAAAGAATTGCGCCCAGGAACTTCGCGGCGATGTCACCTTTCAGCAAGCGGTCGCGGTTCTTCGAAAACACCGAATGGTCCCAAGCTGGATCATCAATACCAATGTCGACGAACCAGCGGAATAGAAGGTCGTATTCCAATCGCTCCATCAAAAGTCGCTCGGAACGGATCGAATAGAACGCTTGCAAAAGCATGGCACGGAGAAGCTTCTCAGGCGCAATTGATGGTCGCCCAATTGGCGAATAAAGCGCAGCGAACTCCCCTTCCAGTGAAACGAGCGCATCGTTCACAATCCGGCGAATTGCCCGTAGCGGATGATCTTTGCGAACGCGATCCTCCAGATCGACATAGCTGAAGAGTTGACCCGTTCTAACATCGCCGCCGCGCATCCATCAACTCCGAATCTCGACAAAGCCAATCAATCACGACCAAAGTCTTCACACCAGGGCCTTTTTCAACAGCCTGCTAGACTAAATGTTCGCCTGGGACCGGGCGACCCGTCTCACAATATGCAGGCATCGAGGGTTGCGTGAGTTATCCTCGCACAGAGCCTCATGCATAGGAGACGGGCCGTGGAAGAGACTATCACATATGTCGGATTGGATGTTCACAAAGAGACGATCGCGGTGGCACTTGCCGATGGCGGTGGGCGACGTGCGTGCATTCGGCCAGATTGTAAATAACCCTGCAGCTCTGGCGCATATGCTGTCGAGGCTTTCGCAGCCGGGGCGGATACTGAAGTTCTGCTACGAAGCAGGACCCTGCGGCTACGGCATTCAGCGGCAGCTGTCTGCCGCAGGTCATGACTGCGTGGTCGTCGCTCCGTCTTTGATTCCTCGAAAGCCTGGCGATCGCATCAAGACAGACCGGCGGGATGCCAACAATCTGGCTAGGCTTCATCGCGCCGGGGAGCTGAGCGCTGTTTGGATACCAGATACCGCACATGAGGCGATGCGCGATCTGGTGCGGGCGCGCTTGGCTGCCGTGCGCAGTCTACGACAGGCTCGCCAGCAACTCAGTGGATTGCTACTGCGCCATGGCTGCAATTATGGCCGTCCGGCCTGGACGCAGATGCACCGCCGTTGGCTGGCGGGCCTACGCTTCGAACAACCGGTCCACCACATTGTGCTGGAGGATCATATCGCGACTATCGAGGCTGCTACGGACCGGCGCGATCGGCTGACGAAGCAAATCGAGATCATGTTGAGCGATTGGTCATTGGCCCCAGTCGTCCATGCGCTGCAATCGTTGCGTGGCATGGCTCTGGTGACCGCCGCCACGACGATTGCCGAATTGGGCGATATCAGTCGCTTTACAAATCCGCGTCAACTGATGGCCTATCTGGGGCTTGTACCATCGGAGCATTCGAGCGGCGGAACTCGACGTCAAGGTGGTATTACAAAGGCAGGGAACGGAACTGCGCGTCGCATGCTGATTGAAGCGGCCTGGAGTTACCGGTTTCCAGCGAGAATTAGTCGCGAACAATTGCTGCGCCAGGAGCAGCTTCCAAAAACGATCCGCGATACGGCGTGGAAAGCACAAATGCGAGTGTGCAGTCGCTATCGAAAGCTCACCAAGGCCGGAAAGCCAGCAACGACGGTGACTACGGCGATTGCGCGCGAACTATCGGGCTTCGTCTGGGAGATTGCATGTCAGGTCGCGCCCCGTTGAACGCCGCCAAAGTCTAGATCATCGAGGAGGAAGAGAACCGATCAGAAAGCCATGTGCACCTGGGCAAGGCTGGGGGCATGGTCACGGCAGGAGAACCCTCGTTTCCACTATCAGCCGGTTACGTTCCGACGCTGCATCCTAGACAGAGGAAGCTCCGCGACGCATCAGGTCCTGCGGTAACCAACCCGCGTATCAGAGCATGATCAACCCTCGTTCATTGACCGTGCCTCCTGCTTTCCCCAGGACGCACTCATACGAAACTCGACGTCCGAGAAAATCGGGCGTGAGAATTTCTATTCCTGCTACTTGAAAAGGGCGAACATGAGAGTGGACTCAACCGCTCAGAAATACCAGTAGGCCCGGGACCGCCCCCCGATGGCGCCGCTATCCGGACCTCGCCAGGCTGGCGCAGACCAAGGCGGTAGGATCCTAGCGAACGGGAAGAGGATTGATCGCCCATCGGGGGATGGCCGAACCTACCTTGATTCATGCCAAATCTCCCGATCGAAATGATGGCCATCTGGGCCGCTATAGTAGCGCGGGACCAGAAAGTTGTAATTCTTCGGGGGTTCTCCATCTCGTGATTATTTACCTATTGTCATAAGCGATCGCATGCCAGACCGTAAACCTCACACGGTCAACAGCGGCGAGACAGGTAAAATCGTCATTTCCGGGTCCAGCAGTAGTATTTGACATCGTTCTAAGCCCTTTCTCTTTCAGTGAACAGGTAGCTCATTGCCCAAATAGGGCGGGAGCCCCGTACCTGCTCTTCGAACGCGCGCGGATCAGCGCTAGAAGAGGGGCAAGGGAATAAAACCGAGGGGCTCGCGCACCCGAAGGAGCGGAGCAGGGGGTTGTGTTTCCCATGCGAGACAAAGGAACAGCGCTCTCCTCCCTTCTTCAGGAAGATAATCCATCCACCTGGGCGATCGCTGTCT
>NZ_CBYB010000021.1 GCF_000577275.2 Rhizobium favelukesii | reverse complement strand
AGAATCTGACCCGAAAAGGCTTTAACGATATGCATTTCTTGCAAGGCGTCTAGTGAGCATGTGGATTTGGGCGATAGTTATCCACGCTTGTGCTGAAGCGCTGGATTTTTCGAAATCCAGCCTGCGGTATCTGCCCAATCATGCGAATGTCGCTCGGCGACCCAGCGGCGCGGCAGGTTTTTAACCTTGGCCTGATGATTTCCATTGTCCACCTGTCGATCTTCTGTAGCCGCTTTTTTAGCTTGTTGCTCGCATAGCCGCAATCGGCGAAGATATAAGCCAGCCATGGTCATCAGATGTTGATGGACTCTTGGAGAACCTAACCGAGGTGCATCATGCCTTGCATTGGCGGCGTTTAACTGTTCCGTCAAGTACTGGTGAATCCCAATCTTTAGTGAGATTTGCCACGTTCCAAGGGTCAATCACGTCGGGGATGTCGAGTCGGTGATCGGCGGCGGCATGAATCAGGCAAGAGAAGTGGTTTGCTTCGACCTGCATCTTCGCTCGCCGCGCCTTCCTTCGCCGGTTGGCGACCAGGAAGCGTTCCAGCTCATGGCCGCTCATCACGAAGATGGTTCCGCGGCTCCTACGCCTAAAAGTCCGAGAACCTTGTCCCGCAGACGGATGAACTCCAGGCTCGAGCGGTCCAACCGCGCCGGCTCGGGAATAGAAAGTATCGCAGCGATGCGGCCCGGATGGGGCTGCATGACCACGACCCGATGCCCGAGATGAACCGCCTCGTCGACATCATGAGTCACGAGCAGCGCTGTCGTGCCCTCATGTTGAACGATGCGTTTAAGTTCGTCCTGCAGCCTCAGGCGTGTCAATGCGTCCAACGCGCCAAGCGGCTCGTCGAGGAGCAGGAAACGCGGGCGGTTGACCAGCGCGCGCGCAATAGCAACGCGCTGCGCCATTCCGCCCGATAACTGCGCGGGGTAGGCCTTAGAAAATTGCGTCAGACCGACGAGTTCGAGATGCTGGCGCACCGTTTTCTTCTTGTCGGTTCGTGACAGGAGACTGCGTCGAAGGGCGGCTGCGACATTTCCTTCGACAGTCAGCCAGGGCAGCAGCCTGTGGTCCTGGAAAACGATGGAGCGATCGAGACCCGGCCTGTGGACCTGTGCACCATCAACAAGGACAGCCCCGCCGTAGTCGAGATCCAGGCCGAGAATAAGCCTCAGCAGCGTGGACTTGCCGCAGCCCGATGCCCCGACAATGGTGACGAATTCGCCGGGCCTGACCGATAGGTCGACATCAGCCAGGACCTTGACGTCTCGCCCGGCAATGATGAAGCTTTTGTCGAGCCCGCGAATTTCAAGGGCAGGCGCGACGTTGGTTTCAAAGGCGGCTGATGGGGCTATCTGGTTCATCTCGTTCTTCTCCTGAGTAACCTTGTTTCCAGCCAATGGGCCGAACTGATGTAGAAGAGGCCGATCAAGGCCAGGATGAGAATGCCGACAAAGAGCAGATCCATTTCGAACAACTGGCTGGCCTCATTCAAGCGGCCGCCGATCCCGGGCGTCACGTTGAGAAACAGTTCGGAGCCGAGCGTAGCGAGCCAAGCGTAGATCAAACCGGCATGCAGGCCCGTGAATATGGCCGGAAGGGCCCCAGGCAGGGCAACGAGACGGACAAAGTCGACCCGGCTGAAGATGAGCACGTCCGACAGCTCGCGATAGGCTGGCGGTAGTCCTCTCACGCCCTGCCACGTGTTGATGACCACCGGTTGGAACCCGGCAAGGGCGATGAAGGCGATTTTTCCCGCATCCGCGCCACCAAACCATACGGACAATAATGGTACCCAAGCAAAAAGCGCAATCTGGCGAAAGGCCAGCAAGGTTGGGCCGACGATCCTCTCCGCCGTGCGTGAAAAGCCAAGCAACAGACCGAGGAGGAGGCCGGTCGAGGCGCCGATCGCAAAGCCGGTGAGATTTCGCCGAAGGCTTTCACTGATATCGAACGCGAGCGTGCCGGTGGTGAATTCCGTTGCGGCGCGTGCGGCCACCGCGTCGGGCGACGGGAGGAAGCGAGGATCGACCCACTCGAACCGGACGGCGGCCAGCCAAAGCAAGAAGACAGCCGCGAACGCTGCAAACGGGCGCCAATGGCGCGCCACGTTTCGAAGGCGCCCGACTTGCAATGTGTCAGCGGCCATGGAGCGCCTCCGAGTTCCACGGCTGGACGAAGCGTTCCAGATGTTCAAGGATGGCGTTTAGTGATACGCCAATCGCTGCGATGACCAGCATGGCGGCGATGACGAGTTCAAGTTGGAAAAGCTGGCGGCCCCAAATCATCAGATAACCGAGCCCCTCGAACGACGCGAAGAGTTCGACAATCACCAGGCTTTGCCAGGCGGCAGCCAGCCCTTCGCGAAGCCCGGTGAACATCGACGGCAGCGCGGCGGGCAGGACGATTGCAGACATCCACTGCAGCGGTGTGAAATTGAACACGCGGCCCAGTTCCAAAAGGTTTGGAGAGACATTAGCGATGCTGCGTGTTGTCGCCAACGTTACCGGTATCGCCGTCGACCACCCAATGCAGACATATTTGAGCTCCTCGTCGATGCCGACGAACAACACGAGCAAAGGCACCCAAGCCAGCGTGTTCACCTGTGCAACGGCGGTGAAGATTGGCCAAACGAATGCTCTAATCCCGGGCAGGAGGCCGAGGAGGGCTCCGGCAAGTAGACCCGAAAGCGCTCCGATCGTAAAACCGACGGCAACCCGCCGCAGGCTCACGAACGTGTGGTCAATGAGCGACCCGTCACGCCACAACTCGACGATCGTTGCCCATACCACCTTGGGAGCCGGCAGGATCTGCTCCGGAAGCCAGCCGAGGCGCGCGGAAAATTCCCACGCCAACAGCAGGACAAGCGGCAACGTCATCGCGTAAGCCACGTCGGCTAACACCCCCGATGAATTAGTCAGTCTTTGCTCTACGGGCCGATTGGCCGAAGTGGTCAAGGTCATCTATCGCCCTCATTGGCCAAGGACGGCCCGCGCCAGTGGCGCGGGCCGTCCCTGCGACATTTCAGTTTGTGTGCTTCTTGTTGAGATCGCCGAGCTGGGCGATTTCACCCTTGGCGTCATAGCTTGACCAATGGTTCTCCAGCTTCAGCTCCTTGAGCGCCTGCTGCAGGTATTTCGGCTCCAGCCAGCTATCGACGTCGACGTTGCCCTTGATCAACCCATAGGCCTTTGCCCGCGCGACCTGGTCCTTGTAGCGGGCGATGACGAAGTCATCGATCAGCGGGTTGAGGCGGTTTGCGAGCGTATCGCCCTCAATATCCGCTTCGAAGGCATCTTTGGGGAAGCCCGACACAGCCCAGCCATTGAATACTTCGTCCTCGTTGACCGGATCGGAGGCGAAGGCCGCAGCCTTGACGAAAGTGGTGACCACCCGTTGCGTTATATCCGGATGGGCTTGTTCAAAGGCGGTCGCGACCAGATAGGACGAATTGCGACCAAGTGTCGGATCGTCGCCCTTGGTGGTGTAGACGATCTTGACGATCCCTTTCTTCGCCAGCGCCAGATATTCCGGCCCGCCAAACACGGCATCAACATTGCCGGAAGTGAGTGCCGGTACGGCAGCGTTGGTGTCGAGGTTAATGAAGCGGACGTCCTTCTCCGTGAGACCATGGACCGACAAGATGCGATCTGTGGCGAGCTGTAGGTTTGTGCCCCTGAACAGCGCGACCTTCTTGCCTTTCACGTCATCGATCGATTTGATATCGCTGTCAGCCGGTACGGCAAGATAAACCGGCTCATGACGGGTGGTGGCAAAAACGAATTTGTGATCGAGCCCGCGTGACCGGCCTACAATTGCCGGCAGGTCACCGAGCAGGAAGAAATCGAGCTGTTTTGCTGCTACGGATTCGTTGAGCGCCGGTCCGGCGCCACGAAAGAAGGTCCACTCAATCTTGATGTCCTTGTCTGCGGCGAACTCTTCCTCGATGAGGTCCCGCGCCCGCGCGTAGGTTGTAGCATCCCCATGAGAATATTGCCTGTTATCAAGCCCGACGCCGGGGTTGCCGAAGCGGATGGTCAATTCCTCGGCTGAGACTGAGCCAAGCGAGGCGAGAAGTGCGGCAAGCGCCGCGGCGATCCGAAGTTTCATAATCATTTCTCCTGTTCAGCCGCTCAGGCGGCCTTCGCGGCCGGTTTGGCTGCCTTGACATGGGTTACGCTGCGACGCCCGTCGACGCTGACGGGGACGTCGCCGTCAACGGTGGCGCGGCGTACGACCCGATGCTGGTCGCCATAGTCGTTGACCGCGTAATGCTGGGTGGCGCGGTTGTCCCAGATGGCGACATCGCCAGCCTGCCAGCGCCACCGCACGGTGACTTCCGGGGCAGTGACGTAGGACTGGAACACCTCGTAAAGCTTTGCAGAATCGCTCTTCGACATGCCGATAATGCGCTGCACGAAATTGCCGAGCAGCAAAGATCTCTCCCCGGTTTCCGGATGGACACGCACGACCGGGTGCTCGGTCTCGTAGATCGTCGAGGTGAAGACTTCCTCGAAATGCTTTTTCTCCTCAGCGGTGGCGCGAGGGCGCACGGCCGCGTAGTCGTAGGCGTTGCTGTGGATCGCCCAAAGACCGTCGGCCAAGACTTTCAGTGGCGTCGGCAGGCTCTCATACGCGGCGTGAGTATTAGCCCAGATCGTATCGCCTCCCGCTTCTGGAATAACGACGCCGCGCAGAACCGAGAATTTTGGATAGGCGTCAACGAAGGTCACATCGGTGTGCCACTGGTCTGCTCGGCCGCCCCCGCGGCTGGAATCGAGATTGAGGATTGAAGCCGTCCCGGCAACCGGTCCCTGTGTGGGATGAGGGACAAGGTCGCCCAGACGGCGGGCGAAGAGTTCCTGTTCCGCATCGTCGAGATGCTCCTGGCCGCGGAAGAAAATGACCTTGTGCTTCAGAAGATGCTCTTTGATGGACGCTATGGTCGCGTCCGGCAGATTCCCACCAAGGCGGATGCCTCTGATTTCGGCGCCGACGCGGCCGGTCAGCGGCACAACATCAGACTCCGGGATGATCTGATTGACTAGGACGGGATTGCTCATGGGGTTCTCCTGGTTAGTCTTGAAGAAGACAGGAAGTTGCGTCCGCCAAGTGATCTTCGATTGGCGTTGAAAGTCTCGTCGCTGGAAGTCGACACATCCATGGAATAGATTTATCTACTAAATCCATAGACAAGATTTTCTAAATACGTGCCCTTCCGTGAAATGTCAGGCTTCTAAAATCCCCTCCCGGAAATTTCCTCCACTTGACATAAAAGTGAAAAAAAACTCCATTATAGGGACGTTGTCAATTTAGCTGCAGGTGATGGCATGGGGGCGATGTTCTTTATCGACGGGGTTTCGAACGCACTCGGCTCGACCGCGGTGCTAAAGCAAATTGCGATCGGATATTCAGGGCCTGCAGCTTCGTTCGATCGGTGGACGAGCAGCGAACGACCTTGCTCCGCGAGCACGCAAGAAACTCGCAATGGGCTTTCAGAGCTACGTGCTTTATCCGCAAGATCGAGAAAAACATCTCCTGCCGCTGAAATGAAGAGCCTGAGCGCGGCACAGAGGCTTCCTGTCGGGTCATTCGTGCCGGGCAAGGCGCGCCAAGATGACGGAAATCGCATCGAATGTTCGCTACAACGGGCTACATGCCTATCGACAAGCAGTCCGGCGACTGAAGGAATTCGAAACCTGGTCTATGCTGCCCGCGTTCGCACAGGCGCCCTTCGGCGCCCCCATGGTACGGTCCACCCGGGCGGCAAAGGCGCCCAAATCTAGCGAGGCAGTGCAAGATCATCGATCGGGCCCAGCGTCGAGCTCTTTCGCCGGTGAAGCTCTGAAAGATATGGTCACCGCCACGAACGCGTTAATTCACTGAACAATCCTACCGCCGTCCCTTGCCCGACTTCGTCACGGAATTCGGGCACTTTTTCAAGTGTCGAACCATGCAAAAAATCATTCACATAACAGATCCCCATTTAGTCGCACCCGACAGGATGCTCTATAGCATCGACCCGGCGCAAAGATTGCGCGACACGCTAGCCCACGTGGCGCGTGTCCACGCCGATGGCAAGCTCATCCTGATCACAGGGGATCTCGCCGACACGGGCGATCCTGCCGCCTACAGGCTTCTTCACGATATCCTCTCAAAGGTCCGGCTGCCTGTTTATCTGACACTCGGCAATCATGATGACCGCAGTGCATTTAGAACTGTGTTCGGCGGGGAGGGCTTCGTTCAGGCCACGGTTGACCTAGACGATTGGCGCATCATCTTGCTCGACACGAAGGATGACGTAAGCCATTTCGGTTGTCTCGATGGTGGCCGCTTTGAATGGCTCGAAGAGCAGCTTTCCAGTGCCGAGGGCAGGCCCGTGGTGCTTGCCATGCACCACACGCCAGGCAACCTGCATGTCCCCTGTTTCAGAATGGGGGATATGAAGCAAACGGACCGGTTTTTTTCGATCCTCAGGCGAGACGCATCCGTGCGGCACATGCTTTTTGGTCATCGGCACGTCGCTGCAGCCGGGAGCCTGTCGGGAATTTCTTTTACCGCTAGCCGTGGCACCGCACAGCATATCGTTCTCGACTGGGAACAATATGGCAAGCCCATATTCGTAGCTGCGGCGCCCTCGTACGATGTGGTGATGCTGGAGGGAACAGATGTCGTGGTCCATCGCCATGAGGAACTTGAGGCGCTGCCTGTCATCCGCCCGGGTGACCCGAAATGACGGCTGCGCGCCGAGCAAAGTCGCAGGGTTTTATCCTGCCCCGGCTGATCATCTTCGATTTCGACGGGACGCTGGCGGAAAGCGAAATCATCACCTCTGAGGTCATTTCGGCAAAGCTCGCAGCCCACGGTGGCCACGTGCAACCCGATGAGATTACTGCAACGCTTTCCGGAATCGAGAGGGATGATCAACTGCAGCACCTAGAGAGCTCTTTTGGCTTGAGTTTGCCGAGAGACTTCATGGAACTGGTTGGGGCGGAGGTTCATTCCCTCACGTCTGACATCCTAATAGCAACGCCGGGCCCGATCGAACTGCTCCATTGGCTCACCATCCCGTTTTGCGTCGCATTGAAAACGCCCCGCTTTGAATTGATCCACCGCATGAGGGCCGCCAATCTTTTGAGCCTGATTGGCCCGCGCTTCTTTTCTTCTGATGACATCGGCTTCCGCAAGCCGGACCCTTCCGTGCTGCTCCTAGCGGCCGAGGTGATGGGTGTGGCTCCGAGCGAATGCCTTCTCGTCGAGGATAGTGCCCATCGGTCTCAATGCCGAGCGCAACGCAAAAATGCAATACTGTGCCTTTGGCGGAGCCGCCACCATTCCAGCCAGCTACTGAGCGACCTGCAGGCCTTTGAGCCAGAGGCGATGGTGCTGCACTTCGGAGAGCTCAAGACCTTGGTTTGATTGGAAGTATTTTAGTGAGGCTCCCAGCCAATGCCGCGATCCGATCAGAATTTGATTGTCTACGAACCGCCGCCGGAGCGCTTTGATGCAAATCGGCGAGAGACAGGAAGAGGTCCTTTCTCAACTTGGAGATCTGTGTTGAGCAATTTTAATATCGTCTGGATTTGCAGTGATCAACAACGTTGGGACACAATACAGTGTCTGGGATTCAAGGGCACGAAAACGCCCAATATCGATCGTTTGGCCGCACGGGGAACCGCGTTCGCGCGTGCATATTGTCAAAGTCCCATCTGTACGCCGAGCCGGGCGAGCTTCCTAACGGGCATGTATCCGATCGCACATCAGGTCCACCAGAACGGCGCAGGTGCATTTCCGTCCCATCTCGGTTTGCTTCCGAAGATGATGGCGAGTGCGGGATACTACACGGGACATATTGGAAAACTACATCTGTCTGCCACACGTGGCATGATCGAAAAGCGCCCTGACGACGGATTTGCCGAGTTCTATTGGAGCCCGGAACCGTTTCCGGAATGGTCCGGAAATCACGACTATCATGCATGGATGTGGTCAAAGGGGGTCAATCCCGAGAGCTACTACAAACCATATCTAGATCAACACTATGGTCCAGGACCGGCAGCAGAATATCGGCAGAGCCGTTGGGCTGGAGACCGGGCTGAGCGTTTTATCAACATGCACGCGGACCGTTCATGGTATCTAGCCATCAACGTCGACGCGCCTCATCCGCCGTTCAATCCGCCGCCGGAATACCTTTCGCGTTTCGACCCCAATGATATGCCCGATCCCGCTTTCAAGCTAATTGATCTTAAACACCAGAAGAAATTCGAAAATGTCGATCAGCAAGCCAAACGCGCGATCGACCCTTGGCGTGCGGCAACAGAAGTCGGCACGGTGCACATAGACGAATTCTCGGGCCCCACGCATGAGGCGCCGCCCACTAAATTCAACATCTGGCAGATGCGGGCGGCTTATCACGCTGAGGTGGCTCTGGTGGACGATCTGGTCGGCAGGATTCTCGATCTCCTGACGGAAACCGGGCAGTTGGATCGCACGATCATCGTTTTCATGAGCGATCACGGTGATATGATGGGTGACCACGGTCTGCTCTATAAGGGCTGCCGGTTTTATGAGGGTGTCGTGCATGTTCCGCTTGTTATCTCTGTGCCTGGCAGTCCAGCACATGGATCGGTTTCGAACGCGCTTGTCGAACTGGTCGATATCGCGCCAACACTGCTCGCCTTGAACGGAACGGAAATTCCAAAAGCGATGCAGGGCCTGTCCTTTGACCAGATGCTGCTCGGCAATGCCTCATTGGACTTTCATAAGCCCTATGTCGTCAGCGAATATCACAATTCTTTGCGTTTTCGCGGAAGCCGGGGCTCCCGGGCGTCCATGTATTTTGATGGCCGCTACAAGCTGAACATGTATCATGATGTCGGAGTAGGTGAGCTGTTCGATCATCACGAGGATCCGAACGAGCATCATGATCTTTGGGATAGCGCCCACCATAGAGGGTTGAAATCCAGCCTTGTGGAGAACAGCTTTGCCGCGATGATGCTTCGCAGCGGATCGGGTCCCGAAAGAATCGAGGATTACTAGACCTGCTATTGCTTAGAATGAGAGTCAAACATCGTGGTAGCGACCATCGACTGCCTTCTCAATCACGAAAAGTGCCGAGTTTGCAGGATTTGATATAATTTACACCCGGGCCAGCCGGATAGCAGCATGAATAAAGCAGACTTACCATCAACGTCAATACGGGATGCAATATACGATTTGGTCACTTCGGGGCCAAGCGGACAATCGAGAATCGCTCACTTTGTTGCACAGAACCCCGAGCATCTTGCGGACCTCTCTGTTTCCGAACTCGCTCGCGCCACGAACAGCGGAGACGCTTCGATCGTAAGATTTTGCCGTACACTCGGATTCTCGGGTTTTCGCGAATCAGTGGCAGAGGAGCCTACACACTTGCGATCACAACGCGTGAGAATTCACCATTAGCTGAGGTGGCCCATGAGGTGCTTTTGTTGAGCTCCGCGGGCCCTTGGCCAGAAGCCGGCTCAGCGAGGCTGATGCCATCGATGGCTCTGTTGAGCGAGTGCATCGCCGAGAGCATAAAAGGCAATACCGGCCTAGAATCTTAAGGGCGGCACCCTTGATGAAATCATGCTCCACGATGTGTCGTTGAATT
>NZ_CBYB010000020.1 GCF_000577275.2 Rhizobium favelukesii | reverse complement strand
TAACGACGCGTCATCGAAGGGTTTGCTTGCGCTCATCTTCCGGATGCCTACCTGCCCCGGATCATGTCCGCGGCTTTTGACCCAACGCTCACCACCATGGCTCTTCTACCACAGCAGCTTGGGCTGGTTTGAGACCCGCTCCTGAAAGCCGATCCCGAGGGGCCTACCCTCATCTTTCGCGCAGCTTCTCTGCATGTTGTCAGTTCGCCATCGAACCTCCCTCCGCTTGCTGCAGCATACTATGGACGGGCACTAGCTAGGACGTCCTGAAATTCGCTGCGCGAGGCTTCTTGCAAAAGTATCTCGCGCATCCAGACATTCCCGGGATCCTTGTTATGGAGGGCTGGCCACTGGACAGCCTCAGTGAACCACAGGGGTCGCAGCGGGTGCTTGACGATCCGCAGGGGTATCGTTTGTTCGAAATACTTGACGAGACGGAATGGGATAATGGCTATACGGTTGGTGCCCGGCAGCAACGGCGGAATCAAAGTAAAACCGGGCACGACAAGTTCGACACGTCTCTTGAACCCGTGCTCAAGCAATAGCCATTGTTCGAAAGAGGGCTTCAACGCACGTCCGAATTGGGCGGCAACATGCCCCATCGACATATATGTCTCGAAAGAGAGATCCCCCAGCAACTGCTCATTCCTCGGGCAGCCGACGCACACGAGTGCCTCGCCAAACAGCTTCATCTTGGGGTGCGCACTCGACATGAATAAGTCCGGAAGAATTAAAAAATCGACGTCACCGCGCCGGAGAAGCTCATAAGGATCATCATCGAGAGGCAGCAACTCGAAGCTGACGCCGGGAGCCTCCCGGGCCAAGCGCTCCACAACCCTCTCAAAGAATACAAGTGTCATAAAGTCAGAAAGAATGATCCTGAAACGGCGATCCGACTGGGCTGGGTTGATCGGATCCCAGGCAATGACGGAGAGCTGAATGTGGAGCAGGGCGTCGCGCACCGCTGGGGCGAGCGCCTCCGCACGCGGTGTTGGGATAAGTTCGCGACCCTGCATCGAAAACAGCTCGTCGCCGAAATAGGTGCGCAGTCGCGCTATAGCCGCGCTCATGGCCGGCTGACTGAGCTTGACCCTGCGTGCGGCGGCCGTGAGCTTGCGCTCGGTCATCAGTGCGTCGAGCGCGACGAGGAGGTTTAGATCTAGGCCTCTAAAACGCATGTGCGGTGTCCATACGCCGATGATTCTTTCCAAACAATCAATTTTACCAATTTTGCTGAGTCCTATTAGAGAGCCCTGAAGTTAACGAAATCAAGGTTCGGCAAGGGAATTTTTTCTCAGGACTTCTCTTTAAACGTTGTATGTTGAAGCCCTCTCTGGTCGTGTCCCCGAAGAAAATGTCGTCTCGCGGCGCCAGCTTCGTCGCTCAAAGTTATTGGCCTTCCTCAAAAGCTTCCGTCGCCATCGGCATCGAAGCTTGTGGCGCCTCACACCACCGGGCACGAGTGTTGCAATCACTCGGCCACGAAGTCGGACTTCTTCCGCCCACACGTCACGCCCTTACGTCAAACGGAATAAGAATGACGCCGCCGATGAGCCGAGGCGCGAGGGCGACGCTCGTCGCTTCCTCGCTGCGATGCGCGCGAGGCTTGAGGAGTTCATGCTGTCGCTTCATCCGGACAAGACCCGCTTGATTGAGTTTGGTCGCTTTGCGGCGGTCGATCGCAAGAGGCGCGGGCTCGGCAAACCGGAGACCTTCGCCTTCTTGGGGTTCACGTTCATCTGCGGGAAAACACGCAAAGGGCACCTTCCAGCTTCAGCGGAAGACCCGAGGCGACCGGATGCGGGCGAAGCTCAAGGACATCAAGGCGGACCTGCGGCGGCGGATGCACTGGCCGATCTCCCAACAGGGAAAATGGCTGAGTCAGATCGTCGGCGGGCATTTTGCCTACTTCGCGGTTCCAACGAACATCCGGGCGCTCACGGCGTTCAGATATCGGATGGTCGACCTTTGGTTGCGATCGCTAAGGCGGCGCAGCCAGAAGGACGGCGCTACGTGGGAACGATCGCGCAGTTAGCCAACGACTACTACCTTCCCAAGCCTCGTATCCTTCATCCATGGCCGAATGTGCGCTTCGCCGTCAATCACCCGAGGTAAGAGCCACGTGCGGGAAACCCGCCCGCGTGGATCTGTGC
>NZ_CBYB010000019.1 GCF_000577275.2 Rhizobium favelukesii | reverse complement strand
CCAACGCGATGGTCTCGTTGCTGCCGGCCTTGACCTGCTCTTTGACCATGCTCGTATAGGCGCCGTGCCCATCCACCTGGAGAATGCCGTTGAAGCCGCTCAGGTGACGGGCCACACAGCGCCCACCTCTGCTGTCTTCAAATCTATAGGCGACCATTGGTGGCCCTGATCCCCCGAACGGCCGATCATCACGTGCATAGGCCCACAGCCATGCCGTCATTGTTTTTCCCGAACCAGGCACCAGGGTCGGCAATGTCGTTTCGTCGGCAAAGATCCTTTCACCTGCTTTGATTTTCTCCAGGATGTAATCCGCAAGGATCTTGAGCTCGAAGCCGAGATGTCCCATCCATTGAGCCATCAAGGAGCGGCTCAGCGTCACGCTATCGCGCAGGTAGATTGTTTCCTGACGGTAGAGCGGAAGGCCGTCGGCATATTTGGACACGGCGATGTAAGCCAGGAGCCGTTCGCTCGGCAGCCCGGCTTCGATGATATGGCAAGGCGCTAGAGCCTGCAGCACACCGTCACGCCCTCTGAATGCGTATTTAGGCCGGCGGGTAACGATGACGCTCGGATCGGTCTTCGCCAATCAAAACCTTTTCCAGCCCTCGGCATTCTTCGGGGATTTCAGGCTCGATGACCTCCTCAATGCGCTCGAGATAGGCGGCAAAGCCCTTGCGCGGGCGTGCTTCCCGCTTCGGCTTGTCTTTCCGTGACTGGTCGAGCTCGCTGTCGATCGCTGCCAGGCCGGTCTCGACTTTCTCGAACGCAAAGTCGATCTGATCGTCGTTGATCCCCAGTCGCAGCCGTTCCGAGCGCGTGCCTTTCTGAGCCCGCTCAAGCACTTTCACAATCGCAGTGAGAGTGGCTATCCGCTCGTCCGTATCCTTCTTGAGCGCCTCAAGCCGGGTGATCTCCGCTCGGGCAGCGGCGCCTTCTGCGCTCATGGCGACGATCATCGCCTTGAGTGCATCAACGTCGTCAGGAAGGTCCGAAGCAGAGAACGTCATAGCAGGAAGTAGATCACAAGTTGTGATCTTTTCCTAGCGTTTACAGCAACATGCGTCGGATTTCTTGTGGGGATTCAGCCTGTCGAAAGCGGCCTCCTGATTGCGCGCGTCGCCCAGGACATCTTTGATTATATCGTCGAGCAGGCGATCGCCCACAAGCTGGTCGACGGCATGGTGCTCTATACGGATTCGACGCATTTGAAGGCGAATGCCAACAAGGGCAAATACGATCTTCAGATGATCGAGAAGTCGCGCGCCGATTATTGGGCCGATCTTGACCGGGCGATCGAGGCCGAGCGGGCGCTTCACGACCAGAAGCCGCTGAAGCAAAAGGACCGCGAGCCGGAAGTGAACGAAACCAAAGTCTCCCGCACCGACCCTGACGGCGGCTACATGGTGCGCGACGGCAAGCCCGAGGAGCTTCTTCTATCTCGATCACCGCACGGTGGACGGTAAGCTTGCCATCATCACCGATACCCATGTGACGCCTGCCAGTGTGCACGACAGTATCGTCTATCTCGACCGGCTGGACCAGCAGCGTGAGCGGTTCGGCTTCGAGGTCGGGGCGGTTGGCCTGGATGCAGGCTATGCGACGTCCGGCATCGCCAAGGGTCTCGAAGACCGCGCCATCCTCGGGGTCACCGGCTACCGCAATCCGACCCCGCCCAAGCCCGGCATGATGCGCAAGTCGAACTTCGTCTACGAGCCTCAGACAGACGGCTATCGCTGCCCCGAAGGCCAACTGCTCGCCTATGCCACCACCGACCGCAACGGCTACAGACATTACGCATCCGATCCCGCCATCTGCCGCACCTGCCCGCTTCTGGCTTCCTGCACCAGTAACGCCGCGGCGAAACGCACCATCACCCGCCATGTCTGGGCCGATGCCCGCGAGCGTACCGATGCCCACCGGCTGACGCCTTGGGGCAAGGCAATCTACAAGCGCCGCAAGGAGACGGTCGAACGCTCGTTCGCCGACGCAAAGCAGCTTCACGGGCACCGCTATGCCCGCTTCCGACGTCTCACCCGAGTCGCATGCCAATGCCTGTTGGCTGCAGCCGCCCAAAACATCAAGAAGATCGCAATGGCCGTCACGAAAGGCCCGAAACCCGCCATGGCGTGATCGCTCAGGGGCACCGCCGCGAATGGCTCTTAGGCCATACGCCCGTCGGCCTCTGTCTTGCATCTGAAGGCCCACGTCCTTGCAAGAGACCCGAACAGCCTGTACCGCCTCGGATTGCCACTTTCCAAGCGGATCGGTCTACGGCCAGCACTGGCGATCAAGCCGAACCCCGCTGCGCCCGCTGTGCGACGGCCACCGACAAGTAGCGGAGACGAAAGCGCCCGCATGGGTAGAGGGACGCGGGGTTCAGTACGGGCATTCAGGATCAAACGAACGTGAAGTCCCACGCGGTAAATCCCAGGCAAGCCAGGCTGTCCACGCTGAACGCACCGCCTAGGTGGCGAAATCTTGCGCGTTATCGGAGGTGACATAGGCCAGATTCGCGACTCTGGTCATGCGGTCGTAATATTCGTAGACGATAATGTCGCCAGCCGTCTCGCCTGAGATCGCACCCGCGACGGCAGAGGCAGAGGTGAAAGGTTGATCAGTGATCACCACGACGTGCTTGCCGTCCACATCCGAGGCCGCACCGCTGTAGAAGCTGCTCACGGGTAGCCAGACTGGTTGGTGTCGAGGCTCACCGCATCGAAGGCAAACACGAAAGTGTCGTGGTCGGCAACGCCGGTCAGATAATCCCGGCCGTCACCGGCGTAGAGGACATCGTCGCCGGGACCACCGTAGAGCTTGTCATTATCCTCACCGACAGTGCGCGGTTTGTCGGCCGTTGCAACTATCTTCTGTAGCAGCTTTTTCAGCTTGTTGCCGCATAGTCGCCAGCGCCGAAGTTATAAACCATCCATGGTCATCAGATGTTGATGGACTCTAAGGATGAGAGCACCGTCACGGTCCGTGATCTTGGCGCTGTACACCATGATTCCATTATTCCGACTATCAGCGCGAGCTTGTCGACAATGATATGCCGTGCGGCACACCGTATGCCACCGCTTTTCCGCGGACATGACGCTTTGGCTTCAATGGCACCGGCCGTCGGAGAGGCTCGCTTCTCTCCAATTCCGAGCTTCCATCATGGTTGATCCTGTGCCAAAGGCCCAGGGCCAGAGCCTGCCTAAATCGTGCAATCGGCCCCTTTGGGGTGGTCGAAAACGCCACGAGGTCTTCTCGCTTCAGCCGGAGCTCAGGATGTAACGACGATTTGGAGTGAGGGCGGGACGTGCGTTCATTGAATAGAGCGTAATGAACCTCTTGATGTCGGCCGCATCCACCTCGACCGGTTCCTTCGCTATTATCCAGTCGACGATTTCGCTGCAAGGCGGTGTGGTGAGCGATCCCTCATAGGCCCAATACGTGAGCGAGGCGGGCAGCATTTTGCTCGGCTCGACGTCGGGAAGGGCGGTTTCTTCACCGGCGTTTTGGGGGAAGGCCGCAGCCAAGGTGGAGAAAGTCGCGTTGGTGGCTCCCGGAACAAGGAAAACGCCAAGCACGCCCAGAGCACCCGTTTCGGCGTGTTTATGCACGAAATGCGCCTCCATCGGGAAATGCTTGCCTTCGACCAGATGTTCACTCGGAGCATGGAAATGGTACTGCACCAGTTCATAGAACTGATCACCGCGGCGAAGCGTTCCTCCGGGTGCCGCATTCACCTGGATCGTGTGCCCATTATTCAGGATAGTCCCGCCGGTCTTCCAGTCGAGCGCGAGGTCCGGGATGTCGGCTTTGATAGCGCCCCTGATATCGAGGGGCGATTGTTGCGAACCGGACGAGCATGCACGGTTCTCCTCGGTCAAAGATCCCCAGTCTTCTGGACCAGCGTCACCGCCATAGCTCCAATGCACCCCTTCCGCAGCGTAAGCAGTCTTGACGCAAAGCGGGCAAGCAGCAAGCATTGCCAAACGTTTGATGAAGTCACGTCTTTCCATGTTCGTTCCCTTTTAAATGAGACGAGAAAATAGCGCTCGCCTCTCGAAGATTCGTCGTTGTTGGCTTCACAGATAGCCTTTCTACGCCGCAATGGGTGTCGTAGCCTGCCAGGCCTTATGCTCTGACTGGCAACTGGAGAAATCGATTGTTTTGATAGGAGACATCCATGTACCGAATGTTGCCGTGTCCATTTCGCATCAATGCTGGGCAAAGGCTGGCCGCACACGACAGCTCGTAAAACCCGATTGGGGAACACCGTTCGATTTCCAACTCGTCGCATTCCCACCTGCTCATGATCGGAGTGGATTACTCCAGCATTTCGCTGAATCCGCCGCTCTGGGGGCTTATTCAGAAAATGCGCATCTCATTAATGTTCCCGCTGATGGCCTTCTTGATCGTGCGCTATTCGTGGAGAGCCTTGGCTGTCGTCGCCTCAGCGATCGTCAGCACTAAGACCTCGATCATCGTCGGCTTTGACGACAAGGTTTCTTCATCCTTACTGACGAGTTCGATGCTAACTTTTTATTACAGCTATTTTTTTCCTCATCGGGATTTTCCGAGCTTCGCACATGGAGAGGGTGCTGTCGAACTGTTTAGGAAAGTTCCAACGCCGGTGCACCTGCTCGTGTTGGTAGGGTTTTTTCCTCGCGCCTAAGGCGATTGTTGAAGGCAGCTAGCTCCTGGGCGACTTCGCATACGCACTGCTGGCGGCTTACATGGTTGTCTCTTGCATTGCGTCTGCACACGGCTTTTTTTGGAGACACTGGCTTTGCGATGGAGCGGAAGGGTTTCCTATTCGATGTACCTAATTCACGTTCCCATCGTGTTA
>NZ_CBYB010000018.1 GCF_000577275.2 Rhizobium favelukesii | reverse complement strand
TAGGTTGGGGCCGCGTTGAACTCCAGGAGCGGAGCAAGACGCCCCTGGGCACCAACTTAGCGGGAAGATGGAATCGCTGTGCAGCCCACATCTTAGAGCTTTGCCAAACGAACGAAATTCCGCAGGGGCCATTCCAAGGAATATCAATTGAAACTTCAGGTTGGTGCATTAGCAAACTCAAGCCGAAAGGCCCTGCACCAGCAGTTAACATCATCGTATTTCTGCTTCTTCTGCCCCTTGTTTGTTTCGAAGATTAGCATCGACCTGTGCCGCTCTTGATGTCACGCGGCGAAAGGCGTTGGCGGCGTGCCCGACGATGGCCGCGTCCATGAAAGGCGATGCAACCCTTTTGGGTCCATTATTCCGATTGGCCTTGCCATGACTAATGCGCCGCCAGATATCATCCCACAAACAGGGTGTCAGAAACGCGACACAGCGGTGCGCGAGCTGCCGCCTGGCGATGGCGTCTCTCGCCACTGAATTATACTCGAAATTTCGTTCTCGGCGCTCCTAAATCTAGTTGGCATGAATTTTGAAACGTCCTCGGTGTACAGCGCAGGTGCTGCCAAACAGCACTGAATTGTTCGCCAAGTGATGGCGGAAAACAAAGGTCCCATGGCTTAGGCTCATTAGCTCGAAAGCCTATATTCGAAGTGACGGGCCACTCTGCAGCAAGCAACTCTGCGCGTCGATAAACGACCCATCGAGGTGATTCCATGGAGTATCGCACTATCTCAGTCGTGAATTCAACGCCTAGGGGCGATGACAGAATGTCCAATCAGTTTTCGCTTGATGGAGCAAGCAATCGCGAGGTGACGACTGATGAAGAGATTGCCCTCGCGTTTGACATGTTTCTCAGCCAGCTCAATCGAGCTATTTGCATTGAACAGCTGTTTGACAGAATATCCGTTTTTGCCCGCAACTTCGATTGCCGTTGGATTGCGTATGGTCCTCCAGCGCAATTACAGGATCCACACAGGCAGAACGGAGGCAAACGGCGGGTAGCATCGAATTACCCACTCGAGTGGCAAGAGTACTGTGTCAAAAAGGGCTATGACAAGATCGATCCCAGCGTAAAGACGAGCCGGTTTCACTCGGCCGCTTTTCGGTGGAGTGAAGTCTACACAGAGCCAAGCACAACTGACAGCGAACTGCGCGTCTTCGACGAGGCGGCACAGTTCGGGCTGAGGTCGGGAGTTACCATTCCACTACATGGGCCTTGGGGCAATTTCTCGACCATGAGCTTTGCTCGAACTGAAAGATGCGATCTAGGAAATAGCGCAATCTCTTACTTGCAACTAGCCGCGTTTTACTATCACATCAAGGTAATCGGATGCCTAGAATTGAGTGGGGACCACTTTCCTAGGCTCTCTGCCAGAGAAAAAGAATGTATTCTGTGGGTGGCAAAAGGAAAGTCGTCTTGGAGTATCGGGAATATAATTGGTATTTCTCCAAATACAGTCGATTTTCATGTTAAGAATGTAATGCGGAAATTGGAAACTGGCAGCAGAACAGTTGCCGCTCTGAAAGCTGCGCGGCTCGGTATTATCGAACCGTAGATCAATCAGATTTGGGTCTTATTCCCACTACCTTGCTGTCGCAAGGTGCTGTCGCAAGGGCCTCGATAGAGGCGTTGGTGATTCGTAGACCCGGTTTAGTTCTGCAGCCAACTTCGCTGCCAGGGAGTTGAACTCGCTCAACGAGAGTTTTGCTATTGATCATTACCTCTCCATCTACCCGAAATCTCACTTTTGAGGCTGCAGGGCGTACACGGCGGAGCACTTGCGCGTTTCTTCGACTTCGCAACGTACCAGCTTGATTCCTGTGCCTTTGAGCTGCTGCGGACCCACCACGAGCACAAGATGCTGCGCGATGTTTTCAGCAGTCGGATTGAACGGGACCAGCACGATGCCATCACCGATCGTCGTCCCGTCACCGGTTTTGATTATGCCGTCGATCAACGCATTGGCAACCGGGTCACGCTCCCACATGAGCATCTTATGATCCCAATTCTCTTCCAGCCACATACAGAGCTTGCTCTTCATGTCGCTGAAGTCGATGACGCGCCCCACATTGTCGAGCTCGGCAGCTGAAATGCACACGGTAGTTATGCCCGTGCAGATGCCTGCACTTGCCTTCGTGCCCAACAACGCGGTGTCCGCAACTGATATCGTGGTAGCGCTTCGCCTGCCAGCTCATGCGTCACCACGCGGCGATGCATAGTTCGCTGATGTAGGCAGCTCCATGCGCCCTTCGCGCCACGCGCGCATGACCAGCGGGTCGGGAACTCCAGCTTCGAGAAATCCTTGGGCTCGCAGGACGTTTGAGTGGTTCATGTCTGTTGGAGGGTACTTCCCGTCATGCTGGTGTGGATGTATGCCAGCGCTTGCATGCAACCGGCGAGCTCCATGGCTCGGGCAATCGACTGCGCTTTGCATGGGAACGAACGTCAGCTCGACGCGGCTGCCGATGACGCGATCCATCTGTTCGTAGCTTTCGTATCTCTCAAGCTCGTGTTCGCTAGTCAATGGGGACACCGACCGTAGGCAGTTCGGAACTTTGATCACTTCATGTGAGTCCAACGATTCTGGCGAACCATAGCGACCAGCCGCATGGACTTCGTTTATCTTGTCCGCGCCCCAACGGAGCCGTAGCGGTCCTCCCGTCAACTGCGGCTGAGGCGACCAAGACCGCCCCAGCCTTTCCTGGTCGGTGAGCTCCCAGTGGACCTTCATATGGAGCACCTGGCCTTCCCCGCAGTTCGGGTTGCCGAAGAGCGAATCCAACGGAGTCCACCCGTGTGAGGAAGTAGCGCTGGCAGTGGGTCGACATCTTGGAACTGAGGCAAATTTCAATGGGGCATTGGCACTTTCTGTAGTTATTCCCATCGTTTCTCCTGGTTCCGAAATGCACTTGGAGCGAGGAAGCAAGTAGCGAGCCAACAGAAAAGCCGCGTTAGAACAACAAGTTGTGCAGACATCACTATGTCGTATGTCCGACAACGCGCTGAAGGTTGTGTTGAGAAAGTGGCTTCGAGAGCTGAGGGCGGCCCCCTGGGTGAAAAATGGATGACGGCGCCGATTCCGTGGCAATGCGGAACTCAATCGGCCGGCAGCGCTTAATGAAGCCGCTCCATCTTACCCATCATGTGCATCCGAGCACTCGAGAGCGCAGGCACCCGAAGGTGTCAACAGAGCTGGCTCGGTTTGTCTGAACAGTTCGTGGCATTTCGCTAAGTGGATTTCCGCCTCAATTATGCTGCGGTCGAGCGCACCGGATAAAAAATCAATCTCCAGCGTCAATTCTCCAATCTTGGCAAGGAGTGTTTTGATATCGACAGTGGGTTCCGCCGGTTCCGCCTTGCCCTCATCACCGAAAACGCCGGTCGCCCCTCAAGAAGTTTGTCTTTCCACTGCTTGATCTGATTGGCGTGCACGTCGAACTGCCGGGATAATTCCACCAGCGTCTGTCCGCCCCTGATGAAAGCCGGGCTGTGGTTCCGGCGCGGTCGTCTCGTCATGCTATCTCCTGTTTCCGGCATTTAAGCCAAAGTCAGGCAGAAATTCCACTTATACCGGCTGTGCAGTTTTCCCGAGCCAGCTCTCACAACGCTCATGGCCGGGCCGCCGCCCTTGAACCATTCGAGCACCCAACTGGCGGAGGCTGGGCATGCCGATGAGCAGCTGATTTGAGATGATTGCTGAGTAGCGCGCTGTGGACACGGCAGCACAGCCTGATGCTGGGACCGGTGTGCTTGATCGCTTGTGGCGACACCGTAGCCGACGCTCACCGTTCCAATCCGGAGATCTTGGTTAGAGCTGCCGATTGGCTGCCACCGCTGACGGCTGTGAGCGGTCTTAAGCGAGCAGGGTCATTTACGTATGAGGCTTCGAGTGATGCCACACACGTTGCCTGCAAAAAGGCCGATCCGACTGCTGAAAAACGACGCAGTGCAAGCTTGACGGCCTTCATTCCTATATCCGTCCACGCGAACCAAGCTTTTCCCATAACGAATCAATCGTGGACCGAGGAAGGTGCAGCCGAAAAACATCGGACAAGACTCGCTGGAGTTCGCTCTTCGTTTTGAGTGTTTCTGTTTCCTCAGTTTGGTTCCGAATCAAGCTGAAATCCTTGTTGAACAAGTTCGCAGGCCCTTCGGCTGTCAGCACGCTCATCATGAGGCTGGATGGAAACGGCGAACGGTCCCAGCGAGCGCAGATGAAGTTGGCGCCCTCGAAATCTGAGGGCAGGGCGGTGGCTCGATCAAAACCATAAAGAGCGAACCATTCATTCCCGTTCTTGCGTTCAACGACGAGTTCTCCGCTGGCGGAGTCAACTCGCAGGCGAAACACGTCACGGCCAGGTGTTTGCAGTTCCTCTGTATCGATCCGTAGCGGTGCAATCGGTGCTGGACCACCGAAGCCAGCGTCCGCGAGCCAGTCGACGCCCTCGATGGTTACGATGAATGCCTGGTGTGTGCGTGGACCACCCTCTGCAGCACCCATACGCACTCTGCACAGGATGGGCTGGATCGTGAAACCGAGTGCTCCGAGCGCCAAGCCAAACAACTTGTTCAATTCGAAGCAATACCCCCCCCGCCGGGCATTGATCAGTTTGGCCCAGATCGAATTCTCAGTCAGATTGGGTATATCACCCAACAGCACATCGATGTTTTCAAAGGGAATCGCGCGCATTTGAGCCTGCTGAAGGGCAACAAGACCGTGGACCGTTGTCGGCACTCGAGCAAGGCCGATACGATTCAGATAGATCGCAATATTGAATGCCATGGGATGTCCTTAATAGCTAGTTTCCGTCCATAAACGGCTGGTTTTCTTGTGCTTGCAGCGCGTTTGGGTTCCGCTTGGTGGCCGCTTTGAAGCCATGCGGTGTGGCTCATGGGTGCTAATTGCGGCGGCCAGGATTTCTGGTGGAAATGCGCGCATTGGGAACTGCCGGCGTTCCGCCGGTCCGGTTTTGGCTGGCGACATGGGATGTCAGTTCGATCTGAGGCGGGCGAAGAGGGCGAGATTGTAAGCGACCACCGAGGACCAGACATAA
>NZ_CBYB010000017.1 GCF_000577275.2 Rhizobium favelukesii | reverse complement strand
AGCTAGGGTTCGTATTCGTTGAACGCTCTTCCGAAAGCGAGATGACGTCCCAGGGTTCACGGAGCAGAGTAAGGTGGCCATCTCCCCTATAGAAGTGAACATGCCGACCATTCCTCGTGTTCGCACTGAACCAAAGCGGCCCCGTTCGAGCGCTGCAAGTACCCTCGTGATCCGGAAACTCGCGCATTGCTCGTACAGGGCACTGAACATCACGGTGCTGCAAACCGGGTACACAAAGGACTTCCGATCCACAGCGGATTACAACAGTCGAGCTTCTCAGGCCTCCGCTCATGGTGACTCGCTGTGGCTCACTACGAGTGGTCGAGATAAGCGTCGAACGCGGCAGCAACGGAGCGAAGCAAAATGCGATGGCCGTGCCGCACGCGGATGAAGCCATTCTCGACGTCCACTATCCCGTCGTCGGCCAGCATCGCCAAGGGCTCAGCTGAATCGAGAAAATGGGTCCAATCAAATCCGTGGGCGGCACAGATTGCCGGTACGTCGGCCTCGAGATCACACATCAGTCGCTCGATGATTGCGCCTCGGACGCGGTCTTCGCCGATGAGACGGTAGCCCTTCGACGTTGCCAAGCGAACAGCTGTGATATGCTGAGTATAGGCCTCCAGCGCGGCTTCGTTCTCGACGTAACCCTCTCCAACACGCCCGATAGCCGACGCACCAAAGGCTATCAGGGTTTTGCAGGTGTCGGCAGAGTAACCTTGGGAGTTGCGCCGCAGGCGACCGGTTTTCTGAGCCAATGCGAGCTCGTCGTCCGGCAAGGCGAAGTGGTCGAACCCAATCTCTCGGTAGCCGGCGGCAACCAGCGTCTCGGCGACGGCCGCAGCTTGTTCGGCGCGGGCAGCGCTGTCCGGTAGTCCTGCCTTTTCGATGAGGCGCTGATGTTTATGAGAAGACGGCGTGTGAGCGTATCCGAACACGGCAATCCGCTGCGGGCGCATGGCCACCGCCAGCGTTGCGGTCTGGACGCAGGACTGCATCGTCTGATTGGGAAGACCGTAGATGAGATCGATGTTAATGCGGTTTATTCCCTGCTGGCGCAGGTTTTCGACAGCAGTCGCCGTCTGCTCTACACTCTGGATACGATTGATCGCTTTTTGAACACTGGGGTCGAAACTTTGCACGCCGAGGCTCGCGCGGTTCACCCCGGCTGCTCCTAAGGCTTCGGCCATCTCCGCGGTGAACGTGCGCGGATCGATCTCGACGGCGATGGCGGTCTTTTGCCTGAACGCGAAGCGGCGGCGTAGAAGCTCGGTCAAGGCGACGAATTCCGTTGGCTTAAGAAGCGTGGGCGTCCCGCCGCCAAAGTGCACGTCGCTCACGGGCAGCGCCTGCGGCGTTAGCTCCGAGACCAAACGGATCTCGCCGCGCAGCGCCGCCACGTAATTTTGGTTCGGCGGGTCCCGCTGGGTGATGGTCGTAGGGCAACCGCAATACCAGCACATCGACCGGCAGAACGGAATATGGATATAGAGCGATACGGGTTCGTTAGCCGATAGGCTGCCGAGCCATTCCCCATAAGCCTCCGCGCCGATCGCTGCGGAGAACTGCGGTGCAGTTGGATAATTGAAATACCAAGGCAGGCACGCCTCGCCCTGTTTTGTCTCTAGCATAGCCGTCTCTCATCTTGATGTTGGCTCCCTGCCTGCCGCGCTCTCCTATGTCTCTGATCTTCAACTGTCGCGGCGCAACTTGTGTTTCCGTCAAGCCAAGTAGCCTGTGTACAATAGTTACATGGAGGCGTGCATGGGTGCGCTTTATTGGGGCGCTGTTGGCGAAGGGCGGATTTGGTCGGCGCATCTGGTGCAGGTGTTCGATTCCACCCGTGGTGCGCGCCCACGTCTGCGCCCTCGCCGCCGGCTTCATCTCGCTTCAATCCGCCCACACGGTCCTAAGGCTACCGCACTATTGTCCATGAGTTTTTGAGACATGTAGGTGTATTCGAGCGCGTAACGGCGGGCGGATTCCTGCAGGTTGGCGGCCGCGGCGTGACCGCCCTCGATATTTTCATAATAGTAGAAGGGTAGACCCATATCTTCGAACAGGGCGGCCATCTTGCGCGCGTGCACCGGTCCGACACGGTCATCCTTGGTCGAAGTCTCGAAGAAAGGTTCTGGATAGGCCACGCCCGCCCTGACGTTATGATAAGGCGAGATCGAGCGTAGGAAGGCGCCTTCGGCTGGATCGTCTGGATTGCCATATTCGCCCTGCCAGGAGGCACCTGCCGACATCCGGGTGAAATTGACCATGTCGAGAAGCGGCACCTGGATCACGACCGCGTTCCACAGGTCAGGGCGCTCGGTCAGTTGCACGCCCATAAGCAGGCCGCCATTAGAACCACCCATGATCCCGAGATGCGGTGTCGAGGTGACCTTCTTCGCAATCAGGTCCTGGGCCACGGCCTGGAAGTCGTCGAAGACGCGCTGACGAAGGGTCTTCAGGCCGGCCTGGTGCCATTTCGGTCCGAATTCGCCGCCGCCGCGGATATTGGCCAGCGCGTAGGCGCCGCCCTTTTCCAGCCATAGCTTGCCAAGCACTGCCGAATAGCGAGGCTGCATTGGAATTTCGAAACCGCCATAGGCGTAGAGGATGGTCGGGCTCGTGCCGTCCAGCTTGACATCCTTGCGTGCCACGAGGAAGTATGGAACCTTCGTGCCATCCGTCGAGGTCGCCCAGAACTGCTGTACTTGCAGGCCTTGGGCATCGAAGCGTTCAGGGATCGACTTGATCTCCTCGACCTTGCCGCTTGCAGCATCGGCACGAAACAGGGTGGAAGGTCCGAGGAAACCTTCTGAGAAGACGAACAAATGATCGCTCCCATGGTCGCTAGACGTCAGGGACAGGGTCGAATTTTCCGGCAGCGCCAACTTGAAAGACGACCAGCGGCCCTTGCCGAAATCGAAGCTGCGTACCTCACTGGTGACGTTCGACAGGATAGACAGGACGAGACGGTTTTTGGTCTGGGCAGTCCCTTTGACAGACTGGTGCTCGTTTGGCATGAACAGCGCCAGCGGTTCGACGTGCGCCGGATCGGCGAGCGCCGCCTTGAGATCGAAAGCGATGATCGCGCCATTGTGGAAGACGGTGCCCTTGGCCGAGGTCCAGTCCGACTTCAACTGATAGATTGCCTGGCCCTTGTAGTAGCCGTCAAAGATGGCCGTGTTCGGGAGGGGCAGGACCACCTTGCCGCTATCGTTGTGGCCGTTCGGGTAGAAGGCTAGTTCGGTATTGAAGAAGTCGAGGCCGCGATAGGAGGTGTCCATGACATACTTGCCGTCGATGTCGCGCAGCACGCCGCGCCCTGCCGAGACATCCTTCTTGTCGCCGCGGAAAATCTCGACCGCCTGATCCAGGCCCTGGCCGCGCTTCAGCACCTTCGTGACATATGCATAGCCGGAAACGGTCACTTCGCCCGGCGTCCATTCCCGGGTCACATAGATGGTGTTCTCGTCCACCCAGGTCACCGACTGCTTGCCTTCGGGCAGGACGAAGCCTTCCTTAACGAATTCACCCTTGGCAATGTCGAATTCGCGCACCACATTCGCATCCTTGCCGCCATCGGACAGGCTGATCAGGCGGAGATTGTTGGCCGGCGGCAGGCTGTCCCCGCCTGCGAAAACCCAGGTCTTGCCCTCGGCCTTGGACAGCGCATCGACATCGAGGATGGTGCGCCATTGCGGCTTGCCTGACCTGTAGGATTCCCAGCTCGCACGCCGCCACAAGCCTTGTACGTGCGTGCCGTCCTGCCAAAAGTTGTCGATCATGTCGCCTTGCGCGAAGCCGGGCGAAGCAATACGATCGGTGGCCTGTAGGATCTTCAGAATCTCGGCTTGGTATTCGCTGTAGCGCGGATCTTTCGACAGCTTATTGACGGTCGATAGGTTATGCGCCCTGACCCAGGTCATCGCCTCGTCGCCGTTGACCTCGTTCAGATAGGCGCGAGGGTCGGTGGCATCGTTAGGAGCCTTGTTGGGGTTGGAACCGATCGCCTTGGCGACGGTGGTCATCTGGGGCTGGTCGGAAGCCGTCATGGCGGTCGCCATAGCCAAGGCCGCCGCCGTCATTAAGCTGTTCATAGATGTACTGCTCATGGTTAGCCCTTTCGAAAACCTCGAAAAACGTAGCCGAAGCGATGGAAATGAACCGCTTCGCCTACCTTCTAGGCAAGAGCTGTGCCAGTAAGATACGCTTGAATTCAATGGATTATTTGGGACGGCGGGAGGCCGTGTAGTTCTAA
>NZ_CBYB010000016.1 GCF_000577275.2 Rhizobium favelukesii | reverse complement strand
CCCCCCGCACAGATCCGAGCGAGCGGAATTCCCGCACTCGGCTCCTACCTCGGGGTCGTCCCCTAGTGCAGGCGGATATGAAGATGCCTTGTGACTACCGACGTAGGTAGGCGCGTGGGCTGCTGTTGTCGTTTAGAACGTTGAATTGCCGCGCTATATCAACTGATGTCGTCTTGTGAAAGCAAGCAAGACTAGATCGCGTTGTCCAAGATGTGTGCCGCGATAGTGTCCGTGGCATTCATGTGGAGAGGAAGATCATGCCTAACGAAAGTAGCCCCAACTCGCTAATTGCCTTCGAAACCCTCGAATCGAACGTGCGAACATATTCGCGGTCATTTCCTGTTGTGTTCAGGAAGAGCGAAGGAGCAATCCTCGAAGACGAGGAGGGTCGTCAGTATGTCGATTTTCTCTCCGGCGCGGGTGTCCTTAACTACGGGCACAACGACCGCGATTTTCTGAACCACGCCATGCAATACCTAAATGCAAATGGAATCGTCCAAGGGCTGGACATGGCTACGTCAGCAAAAAGGGAGTTTCTCGAGTATTTTGATGAAATAATATTGCGCCCGCGCGGTCTGAAATACAGGTTTCAGTTCACCGGGCCTACGGGCGCCAATGCCGTCGAAGCCGCCTTAAAACTTGCTCGGAAAGTTACGGGTCGGAGCAGTATTATTTCATTCACCAACGGCTTTCATGGAGTGACCTTAGGGGCGCTCGCGGTAACGGGTAATCGATATTATCGGGACGCGGGAGGCATTCCTCCGGGCGGTGCAGTGTTTATGCCTTATGACGGGTATTGGGGGCCCAGCAACGATACGTCGCGATTCTTGCAGAAAGTACTTGATGATGGAAGCAGCGGCGTTGATCTGCCAGCAGCCGTCATTCTTGAGACCGTTCAAGCTGAGGGAGGAATCAGACCGGCGAGCAAGGAGTGGCTGCAGTCAGTTGAGCGGCTTTGCAGAGACAACGGCATCCTACTTATTGTCGACGACATTCAGGCAGGTTGCGGACGAACGGGTGATTTCTTCAGCTTTGAATTTGCAGAATTATCTCCAGACGTTGTTCTCTTGTCCAAGTCCCTCAGTGGCTGTGGACTGCCATTGTCCCTTTTGCTGCTCAAACCCGGCCTCGATATTTGGCAACCGGGCGAGCACAGCGGCACCTTCAGAGGCAATAACCTTGCCCTCATAACGGCCACGGCTGCATTGCGAAAATATTGGGCTAGTGAAGAGCTGTCTGCGCTTGTGAAGAAGACCGGGCACACTATGCGCGAACGTCTTCGGGAGATTAGGAACCAAGATCGCCGCCTTGCCGTACGTGGGAGGGGCATGATGTTGGGGCTCGATTGCGGTACAGGAGAACTGACCGAGAAAATCGTTCGCAACGCCTTTGAAGAAGGGCTCGTTGTAGAGCGATGCGGCGCGGAGGATGAGGTTATCAAGCTTCTCCCTCCGTTGACCATTGACCAGCAGACGCTTCAACGCGGCTTGGACATTCTGGAAGAGTCGGTCAACGCTGCGCTCAATGTGGTGCCAGATCCTGCAACGGTTCTGGAGAAATAGCGCGCTCGTTGATCTAACGTCGTCGATGAAAGTGTAGCCGGCGCGCCAGGAGGACATGGCCTGGCTTAATCAGCGAGATTCATCCGGATCAGGGCAGTTTTGGGGTGCTCGGCTGGCCAAGCCGCAGATCGAAACCAGCCGCCAACCTCAGACAAGTGGATAGAATTTTGTTAGGTCGTTTAGCTTGCGTGAAAAGAACGCCAGCGCGCCAACCTTCGGCCACCAACGGACTTGAGATTCGGCTTATCACTATCTGATCTGTGGACCCAGTGCTGGATACGGAATTAGGCTTAAAGGCGTCCACCCTCAGAGGATGGCTAAAATGCTTCAGAGCTTGGCGATCATTGTCACCGACGCATGCGAGACGAAAACAGCCCAGCAAGATCGCTGCCAATCGGCCGTAGGATTGCTTGCGGGCACTTCAATGCTAATTCACTTGTTAGCCCAATTGGCGCAGGCAGGCGTGCAGAAGTCGGTGATCTTAACCCTTCATGCTGATCTTGGCTTGCGTTTACATAGCGTCCCGAATGGCATGGACCTCTGCTTACGCGCTCTGCCTACGCCGAATGCGGGGCGCCTCATTGATGCAGTAACAGTAGACGAGATTAGCGAGGTACGCGGCGAAGTCTTGATTTTCACCGAGAACCTCAATATCGACGTCTCGCTTATCAAGCGCTTGATACAGGCTTCTGGCCGAAACCTCATCGTTGTAGGCAAATCACATAGCCAGCGATCGTTGCGCTTGCTAACAAATAACGCGCTCCGAGTTACAGCCATCCTCCCACGCAGCTCTGTCAGTAGCAGAAACGTCACTGCGGATTTGATCCCTATCGGCGTTTATAAGTTCAGTTCTGAGCTACTTCGCAGCATTGCGCGAAGTCGACGGCGTCGACGCAATGATGACCTCGAGTTTTTTGAAGCCGCACTGGGGCGTCAAGCGTATGAAATGCACGTCATGCATGGCGGGACCATGGCTCGCCCGGGCTGACGGTTCAATCGTGAGCCGTCACTTGCGTCCACTCCTACTCCATCGCTCGACGCGGCGGCTACAACAAAGGACATGGCGCGCCGCTCGACGTTCGTGGTTTAGATATTCGCAAAGTGTTTCGCCGGTATGCCTATGGAGTTGCCCCATAAAAACCGGACAGGATCAGATTTCTGTTTGACTGTTTAAGAACTCGCGCGGTGACCGATATCCCAAAGCTTTGTGCGGGTGAAGCGTGTTGTAGTGCTCGAACCACAATGGCAGTTGGGCGATGACCGTTTCAGCGTCCGGGATGGAATTCACAGAGACGTAATCGCGCTTGAACGTTTTGACGAAGGCTTCGGCCATTCCGTTGGACTGAGGGCTGCGGACCGGCGTCGTGCAAGGCTCCAGCCCGATATCCAGCAGCAGCGATTTCGTGCCTGCCGCAATAAAGCAACGATCCATTGTCGGTCAGCCATTCGATGGGCTTAGGAAGGATATTGATGCGGCCGAAACGGTTTTCGACGGCCGTTATGACAAGGTCCTGAACATCTTCGCTCTTGATGCCTTCAGTGGTGGCGACATGGGCAATGGCCTCGCGGTCACAGCAGTCGAGCGCAAAGGCAACGCGGACCTTTTCTTTGTTATCACAGCCGATTTCAAAACCGTCCGAGCACCAACGCAAATTCGACTGAGTTACAGCAACGCGACCATCGTGGCGGCGGGTATCAATGGCTCCAGTATGGCGTTGGAGAAGCAGGCCGTGCACCTTCATCACCCGATAAACGCGTTTGGCGTTCGGCCATGGGCGGCTTTCGCCGCGGGCTTTACGGCGTAAGATCGCATGAACCCGGCGATATCCATAGGTCGGCATCTCGGAGATGATCGCTTTGATTTCATCGACGAGATCATCATCGGCGAGCGGCGGCCGACCACGGGCTTTGTGGGGACACTGTTTCACACGCTCAACCATGTTTGACCGGGCAATACCAAAAGTCTCGCACACAGCCGTCATCGGGAACTTCCCTTCGGCAATGACAGCGAGCGCAACAGATGTTTTTTTGGGCCGGTCGCGATCTCAAGCGCCTCTTTGAGAATCTCGCCTTCCATCGTCTTCTTGCCGAGCAAGCGCTGCAGTTCTTTGACCTGGTTCTGAAGGGCACGATATTCGGATGCGGGAACGACATCTTCCTCGGCAGCAGTTGCCGTCAAAGCCCCTTGGGTGGCAAGCTTACGCCAGGTGAACAACTGGTTCGGCTGGATGCCATAGCGGCGAGCAACAATGCTCACCGTAGCGTCCGGCTCATATGTCTCCTGGATGATGGCAAGCTTCTCTGCCGTCGACCAGCGACGGCGGCGCTCAGGGCCGGACAGGACTTCTATCTTAGGACTGTGACTGGTCATAATGGGCACATTACCTCGCACACTTGTTAAGTGGGAGATCGTGTCCGGATATTTATGGGGCCATTACAGCCTAGAGATGACCTATAGTTCATATTGGAACATCATGTCACGCGACATCAGCGATGCCTGCGAAGCCCTCTGGCCGATCTAAGGCACTGAGTGCCGCAACATCCGGAGCCCGCCGAGCACTCTTAGCTGGCTTCTTGATGTGGGTCATTGTGAGGACGAGATTCAAATTGCATTTCTTTCCATTTTATAGTTCAAATCGAATCGAGATGCCTGCTCTAAGCCCGAGGCGCTCCTGCCGCGCAATGACCTCCGTTGAACGGCTCTGACATCAGCAATCGGAGCGTCGATGGCCAACTTAGTGGCAATCTCGTCAGTGCTGACGTCGATCAGTGTCGAGCCAGGCACCATGAGACTTATCGCAGATCTCGGCAACCGAAACGCCGTCATCACCTTACTTTAAAAATGAATGCCTTCTGGGCGTCCGAAATCTGCAATGCCTTCACGGTCTTCTGTTCATTTCCCAGCCAGGAAAGTGCACCGAAAACCTTTCATCCAGTTTGAAGGGTTCTGCTCATTGAGCCGACAATGACGGACATTGAACACAGCACCTCTGGTGCCTTTCTCTTGTTCTAGAATGATTTTTTCACTTGGCATAGTGCATGCAGGTTTGTCGCAGACGCCTCACACAACCAGGATCAATGACCATGACCAACAACTATGCTTCTGGACCGAACTCTGACTACTTGTCTCAAGGCTCTGTCATTCGTCCTCGTGAGGCACTGACATTTCGTGATCTTGAGCTGAATATAACCAGCCATCGCGTGCTGCGAAATGGCCATTCAATCCATCTTACTCCAACAGCGTTTCGTCTTTTACATCACCTGATGAAAGACCCATTCAGGGTGTACTCCCGACCTGAACTGAAGAATGCAGCGTGGCCGGACAATGTGCATATAGGCCTCCGCACCGTCGATGTTCATATCGGTCATTTGCGCGCCGCCCTCAACCGAGTAGACGAGCCAGTTCTCATACGAACTGTGAGGTCCCTCGGCTATGCCCTTTTCGAATAGGGGTAGCAACGCCTCGGCAGTTGGTATCATCCCTAGCCACCCCTTTATCATCGCTTGCGTAGCAGATGGTCGAGCTACCTCATGAGAACCAAACATCGCTAAAAGAGTGCCCTGTCTCGCGAATATATCTCGCGCCGTCATGTTGTGGTGACGCCAGGCCAGAATGGCAGCAGACAGATACGACGAAAGCGCAACCGTGTCGTTTTTCATCGAACGTCCAATCGCGGAAGGCGTCCTACCGGCTATAACAGAAAGGTCTCGCAGCCGACACTCCTGTATGTTTTGTCGTATTGCCGACATGGTGATCTGGCGCGCCTTCCTCCTGCGCCCTTGCCTAACTCGTTGAGAAATCGAAATAGACTTTTCATACTAACTTTTTGCCCGGTTGGCACGGTTTTTGAATCTCTCGTAGTAATCGGTGGAAATGCCCACATCTTCCTCCTTGTATATTCGACTCATCTAACAAAAAGGAAAGCCAGTATGCCCACGCCACGTCGGAAATCAAAACTCAAGCGTCGCTTTTGCGCCGGTCGGTTCTTAGCTTTTTCGGACCAAGCACCTTCACGAGAAATCGTCAGGCGTTTCGGGGCTGACCCGCGCGGGATTCCAGCAGGATCACCCAGTTCACAAACAGTGCTTCAGGACTTTATTCGAGCAAGGAAATAGATCAGAATGGATCTCCCCGTTGTTAGTGCCATCAAGGACAGGTACGAGCGGCTGCCTCGGCAAATGAAAGTTGCCGCACGTTGGTTGGTGGATCATCCGACTGAGGTCGCACTGCTGTCGATGAGGGAGCAGGCGCGAAGAGCGCGAGTCCCTCCCACGACGCTAACACGACTTGCAAAGCGCCTTGGCTTCGACGGTTTCGACAACTTGAGAGTTGTATTCGCGAATGGCGTCAGGAAGCTGCCACAAAACTATACGGGGTGTGAAGAGGAGTCGATAGCACGAGGCGAGGCCGAGGGTGATGGCGCCACGGTTAGCGACACAGTCGAAGCATTTCATAGCTATCTAAGTGACCTCGCGCAGCCCTCCACCATTGCCGCGCTCGCAGCAGCTGCCGACCTCATGGTGGAAGCAAGGCAAATCTTTTGCATCGGCCTCCGCTCGAGTTTTCCTGCGGCCAATCTTATGCATTGTCTCGGGTCGTTGATTGACTTGCCCATGGCCTTGATTGACGGCGTAGGGGGAACCCGGAATGATGCACTCCTGTCTGCGAGTCGACAAGATGTCTTATTGGTAGTTTCAGTTCGCCCGTATAGTCGATACACAATGCAGATCGCTGAATTCGCAGCGACGCGCGATGCGAAGCTCGTTGCGTTGACGGACAGCGAGCTCTCCCCTATCGCCAAAGTCTCTGAAATTGTTATTCGAGTTCGGACCGAAATGCCTTCGGTTTTTCACACGATGACTCCGGCGTTCGCGGCGGTGGAATGTCTCTTGCAATTGATCGCCGCCAGACGCGGCAGCAGCGCGCTGCAAGCTTTGGCAGCCAACGAAGCAGATCTCGCAGCGTTATATCAGCAGTGATAGGGCTCTACAGATTATTATGACAAGCTTTTGGCGATTGCGTCCGTCTCGTTTTTTCGCTCTCCGGTTACGGTGGTTCTGTCTATGTACTGAATCCGAAGTATTTCCGTCGCTGCGGCTTCAAAACGCTCGAATTGCAAGGCTCTGGCCACAATGGTTTCTGCTAGGCACGCCGACTTCCTGAGACATGTCGATTGTCCGTTGCGATGTGGCAAACCGCAGACTTCAGCTGAGGAGGTTTAAGATGAAATGCACTCGAACGCTCCAGATCAATCCAGCGGATGCCGCACTGTTGAGCGCGATCCCGCCAATCAGAGGTTTGCCGCGTCCGACGCGGGTGCCGCTGTCATTCACCCAAGAGCGGCTTTGGTTCCATTCGCGTCTCACGGGCGGCGGGGACGCCTGTCACTTGCAAATAAGGCTTCGGCTCCGCGGCCAGCTGGACGACGCGGCCCTGCAGACCGCTCTGGACGGGTTGGTGGTGCGTCATGAGGTGTTGCGCACCACCATCGGAGTGGATGGCGGCAAACCATTCCAGCGGGTGGGGCCGGCTGATGTCGGTCTGCCGCTGAAACACGACGATGTCACATTGAGAGTCGACGGGGAGGCGGCCCTCGCGATATTGATAAGCAATGAAGCGCAGGCACCATTCGACCTCGAAGCCGGGCCGCTGATCCGCGGGCGACTTGTGCGTTTGACGGTGGACGACCACGTGCTGCTGATCACAATGCACAACATGGTCTCCGATGACCACTCACTGAATATCCTGGCGCACGAGTTCAGCGAGCTCTATAGAGCCGCCCGGACTGGCCGACCGCATCAGCTGGCGCCTTTGCCGGTGCAGTATGCGGACTACACGCTTTGGCAGCGCGGCTGGCTGACGGAAGAGGTGTTAGAGCGGCAATCGGAGTACTGGGGCCGGGTGCTGGCGGGCGCGCCAACGGTGCTGAAGGTACCTACGGACCGGCCGCGTCCGACGCGGCAGGACTACAGGGGCAGTTTCGTCGAGTTCGCGTGGCACGAGCCGCTGACCACGCAGCTCATGGCGCACAGCCGACGTCTTGGAACAACGCTGTTCGGGACTCTGCTGGCGGGATGGGCGCTTTGGTTGGCGCGGATATCGGGTCAGCAGGAGTTAATCATCGGGATGCCGGTTCCCAACCGCACTCGCACCGAGATCACTGGGCTCATTGGGCCCTTCATCAACACGCCGACGCTGCGGATTGATCTGTCGGGCGATCCGACGCTGGAGGAATTGGTGGAGCAGGTCAATACGGCCGTGCTTTGGGCGCAGGTATACCAGGACTTGCCTTTTGATCAGGTGATCGAACGCATCAATCCGCCCCGTAAGCAGGCTCACACCGCAATCCTACATGCGATACCTGCGTTGTTGTCAAACAAGCCCGGGGCGTCGGTGGAATTGCCGGAACTAAAACTTGAGTATATCGGCGTTGACGAACTTGTCGCGCAACATGATCTGGCGCTTGAGCTTGATGAGGTAGGTGAGACGATTTGCGGAAGGCTTGTATATGCGGCGTCGCTGTTCGACCGGAGCACGGTCGCGCAATTCGCGAGGTATTTTCAGCAGGCGCTGAGCCAGATGGCGGTCAACTTTGGCCAGCGGGTCTGGTCGGTGCCGCTTGTGTTGGACAAAGAAGGCAGCCATCTCTCGGCAGAGCTGAAGCCGAGGGAAGTGGCCTTTCCCCACGATCGCTGCATTGACGAGCTGCTCGAGGCGCAGCCGGCGCGGAATCGGGACGCGGTTCATTGCGAGGACGAAAACCTAAGCTATCGTGAACTGAACACGCGGATATCCGCGGCGCCTCAAGTTAGCGAAGTTCAAGCTTCGGTCGACAACTGCGACGCGACGCGCGGTACCGCTACCATGAATTTCATTGAGGGAGCGCGCGGCGTAACCGAGGGGGAGCTACAAGCTAACAGCATCACGCGTTATCATGTAACAGAATTCTATCGAGAACAAATCACAGATACGATTTATCACGAGCAGCTTAGACATATCGTTGAGCCTTCATTCGAAGAGTTCGAGAGTCCCGGTAATCTTGATACGAGCGGCGAGCACGACAATACCGTCGTGCCCGGATTTCAGCACAAATACCCTCAGACCGGGTTGTTGCTGGTAACGGACCGTTGCGCTTCATATTGCCGTTATTGTTTTCGCAAACGCATTGTGGGCAAAAATTCCGATGAAGTTGCAACTGATTTCGCGCAAATTTCAAAATATATTAGAGGACATCCCGAAATAACGAACGTGCTGCTATCGGGCGGCGACCCGTTCATGCTCAGCACTGCCAGGCTCGAAAAAATCCTGGATCATCTGCTGCCCGTCCCGCATTTGAATTCAATTCGGTTCGGCACAAAAATGGTCGCCTACGAGCCTAAGCGGTTTGAGGATCCCGCTCTGTTACCTTTGTTCCAGCGGATCAATGAATCAGGTAAGGCTGCAGTGATTGTCACACATTTCGATCACATCGGTGAAATCTCGCTCGATGCAGAACGCATTATTCGTTCCTTGAGTGCACACGGCTTGCAGTTCCTCAACCAAGCGGTACTTCTAAGGAGGGTCAATGATGATCCCGAGATCTTGGCTGCAACGTTCGCCAAGTGTCACCAAATGGGCATCCACCCCTATTATCTCTTCCAAGGCAGGCCGGTAAAGGGCGCATCACATTTTCAGGTTTCGCTGCGCCGCGGACTAGAAATTGCCCACGGCATCAATCACCGTCTCAGCGGTATCCAAAAGACCTTCAAATACATCATGTCGCATTATACAGGAAAGATCGAGATCCTCGATATTGGAACCGATGGCCGCGTCTATATGCGATATCATCAAAACAAAACTCCCGAAAAAATTGGAAAGATCTTTTCGCGACTGTACACCGAGGGTGCATGCTGGTTGGATGATTTGCCCGAGGGATGAAATCCAAAGGCTCGCGTTTCTGATTGTCGGCCCGTATCGGCAAAGGTTCACTCCTACTACCATGTCGAAGTCGATAAGGCCTTCTATTCCGTGCCGCACCGCCTGATCGTCGAGATCTTCCATGATCACCAAC
>NZ_CBYB010000015.1 GCF_000577275.2 Rhizobium favelukesii | reverse complement strand
GGACAGAGGAGCTCATCATGACCCCACTTCGCCAGCGCATGAGCGAGGACATGCAGGTGCGCAATTTTTCGCTCAATACCCAGCACTCGTATCTGCAGCAGGTGTCGCTGTTCGCACGACACTTCGGCAAGTCGCCGGACTTGCTCGGCCGTGAGGACATCCGGACCTATCAGGTCTATCTGGCCAACGAGAAGAAGCTGGCGCCGGGCTCGATCCACATCGCCCTTTCGGCACTGCGCTTTCTCTATAAGGTGACGCTCGAAAGAGATTGGGTGCCGGAAGAGGTCCTCCCGCTTCCCAAGAAGCCACAGAAACTGCCAATCATCCTCAGCCCGGATGAAGTGCAGCAGTTTCTCGGTTGCGTGGCCGATCTCAAACACCACGCCATCCTGACCACCTGCTATGCGGCCGGTTTGCGCATTTCGGAAGCAGTGCACCTGAAGCCCACGGACATCGACAGCCAGAGAATGGTCGTCCGTGTCGAGCAGGGCAAAGGCCAGAAGGACCGCTATGTGATGCTGTCGCCCAAGCTCCTGGAGATCCTGCGCAATTACTGGAAGATGCGGCGGCCGAAGGAGTGGCTCTTCCCCGGCGATCGCGCCGGCCAGCCAATCACCAGGGACGCAGTGGGGCAAGCTTGCGCGAAAGCGCACGACCTCTCCCGCTTGTCCAAACCGGTCACACCACACAGCATGAGGCACGCCTTCGCGGTTCATCTCCTGGAGGCAGGCGCCGACGTGCGCACCATTCAGCTGCTGCTCGGTCACCGCGGCCTCGCGACCACCGCTCATTATCTGCGCATCGCCACCAACAAGGTCTGCGCAACCTCGAGCCCCTTCGAGCTATTGCCGCGTCCAGCGCCCACCCCGCCGCCGCCCGCCAAACCTGAGTATTTCTGAGCTCCCGATGGTCCGTTCGGGGCCGGAAGTGGCGGATATATTCCGTCGCTACGGCGAGGCCTATCGTGCCCGGCACACATCGCTGTCCACTGCTCAGCGCCGTGTCATGACGGCGATCGAGTTGTGCCGGACCGCTGCGCTCGGGGGGCACGTCGAAGCGTGCGACCAATGCGGCCACCGGCGCATCGCCTTCAACAGCTGCCGCGACAGGCATTGTCCCCGCTGCCAATCGCTGGCCCGAGCGCAATGGCTGGAGGATCGGCGCGCCGAGCTTCTCGACACACAGTACTTCCACGTCGTCTTCACGCTGCCGCAGGCCATTGCCGCCATCGCCTACCAGAACAAGGCGCTCGTCTACGGTCTGCTGTTCCGCGCCACTGCCGAGACGCTGCGCACCATCGCCGCCGATCCCAAGCATCTCGGCGCCGAGATCGGCTTCTTCGCCGTGCTGCACAGCTGGGGGCAAAATCTGCTGCACCATCCCCATCTGCACTGTGTCGTTCCGGGTGGCGGGTTCTCGCCGGACAGCACGCGATGGATCGCCTGCAAACCCGGTTTCTTCCTGCCGGTCCGGGTGCTCTCACGCCTGTTCCGACGATTGTTCCTCGAGCACTTGCAGAAAGCCTTCGACGCCGGCAAGCTGCAGTTCTTCTCCGACTTGCAGCGCCTCGAAGAGCGCAACGCCTTCCGGCGCTATTTGGCGCCGCTGCGAAAGGCCGACTGGGTGGTCTTTGCTAAGTCGCCCTTCGCCGGGCCCGAGCAGGTGCTCGACTACGTCGGCCGCTACACGCACCGCATCGCCATCTCCAACAACCGCCTCGTCGATATCGAGGACGGCGCGGTGCGTTTTCGCTGGAAGGATTATCGGCACGGCGATCGGCAAAAGGTCATGACCGTGTCGGCCGACGAGTTCATCCGCCGCTTTCTGCTGCACGTCCTGCCCGAGGGCTTCCATCGCATCCGCTATTACGGTTTTCTCGGCAATCGCCACCGCGAACAAAAGCTTGCCCATTGCCGCGACCTGCTCGGCATGCCGGTTCCCGAGCCATCAGAGAGCCAACCTTCAAAGGACTACCGCGACCGTTACGAGGAACTCACCCGGTGTTCCCTCAGGCAATGCCCGGCCTGTCGTCAAGGACAGATGATCATCATCGAAATCTTCGACGGCGTCCGCGGACCACCGCCATATAGGGATACGTCATGAAAGAAGCGCACCGCTTTCA
>NZ_CBYB010000014.1 GCF_000577275.2 Rhizobium favelukesii | reverse complement strand
TGGCAGCGATCCCGGACACATCTATCTCCGGTCGACGTGTCGCCCGAGAACTGACGACGCTGATCGAACGGCGCGGCAAGCCAGGAATGATCGTCTCCGACAACGGCACCGAACTAACGTCGAATGCCATCCTCGCCTGGTCGAAAGATCACAAGGTCGAATGGCATTACATCGCCCCGGGAAAGCCGATGCAGAACGGCTATGTCGAGAGTTTCAACGGGCGCATGCGCGACGAGCTGCTCAACGAAAGCCTGTTCTTCGGCCTCGATCATGCCCGAAGCGCCATTGCCGAATGGGCGGACGATTACAACCATTTCCGGCCGCACTCATCGCTCGGATACAAAACCCCGGCAGACTTTGCTGGGACCATCGCCGCAACCGGCTCCAACGCTGCGCAAGATGAGAACTTCGCGTTTCTGCCGGTTGCTCACACCGCGCCACTTGGCGTATTCAAAACCGCCGGGGCTCTAGTCGCCGCTGGATGAAAGTTCAGTGGCAGGTCATTGGCACTTCTGTGCAGAATTTGTCACGTAGCGAATCGCTCTAAGCTTGCGAGAAGAGTACACCATCAAAGTCTGGGATCAAACACTTAGAGAGCAGAAGAACGCGTACCAGACATGAAGACCTGAAGTGCATACGCGCTGCCACTGGTTCGCGGAGTCAGCGTATAGGCAGCCGGTGTCGATACTATCTTCCTAAGTAGGTGCACACGGCCGATGTCGCCGTTTAAAGGTGCCAAGCCACCGCCAAAAATCCAGTTCGGACTAAATTGGATCGCACCTGAGAGAGCGGGCCGTTGCGGGAGTGCGGGCCGCACAGGTCAGACGTGGCCATCCTGATGGACGTGTAACCGGTCATGCATCAACTTTCAAAACGGCAGGGTTCATACCGCGATCTTTTGAAGATTCCTGGCCTCTTCCCTCTCATCGTTGCTGCGACCCTGTCCCGTCTGGCCGGGCGCATGTTCGTCCTCACATTGGTTCTGTTCGCCCTTGCGCAGTTTTCGTCATCGACGGTGGCAGGGTGGCTGACATTTGCAGCGATCGTTCCTGGTCTAATTGTAAGCCCTCTTGCGGGCGTTCTCCTCGATCGCGTAGGGCCGACAATTGCGGTTAGGATCGACATGATCGCCAGTGCAGTCTTCGTCGTCGCGATCAGTTTCGTCGGTTGGGCCGGTTGGTCCAGTCCGCCGACCTTGTTCATCCTGGTGATGCTGTTCTCGCTCACCGGGCCTTTGGGCGCTGCGGGAACCCGCATTCTGCTGCCGCGGCTCGTTCCACCCGGCGCGCTTGATCAGGCCAACGCACTGGACATCGCAGTCTACGCCATCGTCGATGTCGTTGGGCCGGCGATGGCGGGCGTCGTCCTCGTCTGGCTTGGGCCAGAAGCTGCGATGGCTGTGATCGCCGCAGCGTACGCAGGTGCCGCGATCTGCTTGCCCCACGTCCAACACTTGCCGGGATCGGATCCCGCACACACATCTTTCTTGCGTCAAACGATCGAAGGCATTCAGATGGTGGCGCGGCAGCCGACCCTCCGCGGCCTAGCCGTCTCCTATTCACTGTATGAGATCACATGGGGCGCCCTCTACGTTGTGGTTCCGGTTTACGTGGCCGACCACTACGCCACGGCGGCGGGCGATTCAGTAACCGGGCTTTTGTGGGCCGCGATGGGTATTGCCGGAGGCCTCGGTGCGCTCCTTGCCGGGCATGTGCGCACAACTGGACGCGAGCGCGGTGTCATGGCCGCCGGAATGGTTGTCACCGCATTCGCAGCATGGCCGGTTGGGGCGGAATTCGGATTCGGCGGTTTGGCAGCCGGCCTGGTGCTCGCGGGAGTGGCGTCCGGGCCTATCAATGTCGCACTGCTGACCTTGCGCCAACGCCGTACCGATCCGCAACAGCTTGGCCGCGTGCTTTCCATTTCGATCAGCCTGAACGGCGCCGGTTTCCCGCTGGGCTCGGCCATTGCTGGGATGGTGATCCCTGAATCGTTGTCAGCCACATTCGTTCTGGCAGGTGTCGCCTCCGTCGTTGCAGCCATCGCAAGCGTGTCGATCCCTTCGGACACAGCGTCGGCGGCCTGATGCTTCGCCGCTGTCAAGCGGCGAGCAATTGACCCAGCCTATTGCCTCACCGAAGAATTCTACCGAACGATTTGGCGGGTGGAAGAACCGGCGTGATCGCCATCCAGTCGCCACGAGGATCTCAAGGGGCCTACTCCTGACGCCAGGCTTTCACGGCCATCTGCACCGTCCGCAGGCCTTTGATCGACGTTCATCCGCCGCTGCAGCACGACGGCTGCCGAGAGTGTCGGCTCGGGCTCCAGCCATGCCTCAATCTGAACTTCATAATGCTCAAGCATGGTCGGCCTCTTCGGATAGGGTTTGGCCCGCCGATATGACCGTTTATGCGTAGGTCGCACCTCGCCATTCTGCCAAGCCGTCTTCAGATTAGCGGTGAAGCGCTGCAGGTCGATGACGACAGGTTTCCTCAGGCGTTACGTGCACTCCTAGGAGCGGAAAGGGAAACAGCGACCTGGCACATTTAATGGCAGCGATCACAAGACCGCTTTATCGCGTCCGCACAGGGACGCACTCGGTCCAACCTGTGGCGATATCGGTCGGCACCATTGTCTGTACGAAGTTGCCGGATGAAGAGGTGCCGGAATGGGCCACGAAGTCGACCTCGACATAACCTGGCGCGCTGGGTCCCTGAACTTCTATCTCACCAAACTCGCTCGTTTAGGCGGTTACCTTGCAAGAACATCAGATCCGCCACCGGGAAATACGGTCGTCTGGCGCGGCCTCAGCCGGCTGACAGATATTCGCCTCGGAACCGAAACAGCAGCGACACTCATGCTATTGCACCACGCCGTCATTCTGTTCGGGCGGAAACGGAGTAATCGACCAATCGATCAAGTCGACGGCCTGCTGCAGTATCGCCTCAGTTCGAGCAAGGTCGGGTGAAACGGCGCGTACATATCCCATGGAGTCTCGGTAATCGCCTTTCCTGACGATCGGTGCCTTGGGTTTAACATGCAATTTTACCTCCGCGATCCCGGAGACCGCAGCCGCCCTACGGTCGCCATCGATCCAGTCGAGGATGCCATCGCGCTCAGGAAGCAGGGACCGCCAGGCCGCAGTGTGCGAACGCGTTTTGCGCAAATCCCATTCATCCCCGATGGCAAGCTTGATATGCTCGCTGACGAGATCAACACCGTAAGCGAGCTGAATGTGTTGAGGACAGCCACCAAGCCGCGGATTGACTTCAATGACCACTGGGCCACGCTTCGTCCAGCGGAGTTCAATGCACGATGGGCCCCAGCCAAGGCCAAGAACTCGCAAAGAGCTTAGCGAAACATCCGCGATTAGCCGATTCTCGTCATCGGTTAGTGGGGCTGGAAAGACGCCCTGACGAAAGACGAAATGGGGTGGGTGGTCGAAATCAGAGGCCTCGATCCCAAAGACCGCGTTTCCCATCATATGAGCGATGTAATGGGGACCTTCTGCGAATTCTTCCACCAATATTCTCGGCGAAGATCGCCATACGTGCTTCCCCCCCAACAAATAAGTCGTATGATCGACCACCTCATCGACGTTGCGGCACAACCGGACACCGCTGCTGCCGCTGCCCACCGCTGGCTTGATAACCACTGGCAGGCCGATCTCCGCAGCAGAACTTTCAACCTCAGTCGCATTCGTTGACAAGCGGTAAGCAGGTATTGGGACGCCAGCCTCCGCAAGGAGCTGGTGTTGAGTGAATTTGTCGCAGCACCGTTCAACGGCTGCGGGGTTCGGTCCCGGTAGACCGAAATGCCGGCAGAGCTTGGCAACGGTTGCATAGACCGACTCCTGGGCGCTCGTAATGCCGACAATGTCATACCTTTCACCCAGCCGAGAACATTCGCGAATCAGCGTATTGAGATTGCCTGTATCGACCCGGATTGCCTCAATGCTTTCCGCCGCAAGATAGTCGTACTGAGCTGGATCAGCCGACAGGGTAATTGGATGAAGTCCAAGACGCTGGGCCGCTTGGACGTACAGCGGACCATTGTTCCTGGTGCCTTCAACTATTATAAGCGCTCTTCTTGCCATGGCCGTTGACACCTCCACTTGTGCTGTGTAGTCGCTTGAGCGACGCGGCATCAGCGTTTTGTCCGTGCGTGAGCTCAAATTTCAGGGCAAACGTAGCACTGTGAGCGATCTGTTGTCGCAAAGATTCTGTGAAGTTATCTGGAAGTATCTGTTGCGATGCTTTGCGGATCTAGCTTAGCTAGTGCCCGTCCATAAACGCCTGTTTTTCTGGGGTTTTCAAGGTTGCTTGTCCACTGAAGGATGTTTGTTGGGACGGGTGATGGCACAGAACCCTGCAGGTTATGGCCCGAAGAGCGATCTGGCGGCAATGGGGTCATGGGGTATCGGCCGACGCTCGCCGGGCTTGCTCTGAACGCTACCGGATCAGGAGCGTCAGGTCGGCCTGAGGCGGGCAAAGAGGGCGAGATTGTAAGCGACCACCGAGGACCAGACATAAGCCTTAAAGTGGTCGAGCCCGCGCCAGGTGCAGCGCCCCAAGCCATAAGCGCGTTTCAGGCAAGAGATGCCGGCCTCGATGCCAGCGCGGAAGTTTCTGAGCTTGCGATAGACCCAGCGGCTTGTGACCATGTCTTCGATCTTGAGGCCGCACTTCTTGTGGAAGGCCATGTCGCGGATGCCGCAGGCTTTGGCTCCGCTCAGATTTTCGCGGCTGGCATAGCCGCCGTCGGCCGCCGCCTGACGCGGCGCCTGGCCGTAAAAGGCGATGTGGCGTTCCAGCATCGGCAGCAAGCGCTCGCTGTCGGCCGGGTTGCCGGCTTCGACGACGAGGTCGAGGATCAGTCCGCTTCTGCCGGTGGTCAGATTGAGTTTATGACCGTAGTCGACGTCGCGGCTGCCCTTGACGATGATGTCGGCATGCGGCTCGAACAGGCTCACCAGCTTGTCGCCCGCCGGCACCGGCTCGCCGGCCAGGACCCGCCGTTCGGTCTGCGCGATGATCCGCTCGATCAGCGGCTTATAGTGGCAGACTTGCGCCTGCCAGAGTTCAACCGCCGGGCCCACCGCCAGGGTCGGCCGTTCAACCGCCTGTTCGAGATAACTCAAGGTGGTGCGCGTGATCTTGAGCAGTTCGCGGTAGTGCTTCACCCGTTTCGGGCGGCCGCGGGAATATTCGATCGCTCGAGCCCGCTTCTTTGCCGCGCGGCGGTGGTCGTGCCATGGGATGGCACGACCCT
>NZ_CBYB010000013.1 GCF_000577275.2 Rhizobium favelukesii | reverse complement strand
TCTAGCCAGGATCACGGCGTTGCGTAACCAGGGTGCAACGGCTCAACAGATCGCTGACGATCTTAACGTTCAGGGCTGGTCACCTGCCAAGAAATCCAGGTTCGATGCGCTGATAGTGCAGAAGCTCCTCGTGCGAAATGGCCTTGGGAAAAAGCGGCCGATCTGGTCGGGTCACATCCCGCGTCGCAATGAGGATGAAGTGACGTTGCAAGAACTTTCCGAAAAGCTCGGCATTCATCGACAGACGGCTTACGGTTGGCTCAGGCGCGGAAAGCTCAAAGGGCGTATCGTTGAAGTAGGAACTCAACGTATCTGGCTTGTCAGCCTGTCGCATGCCTCAACAGGAACCCGCACTGGAGAGTCATCATGACAAAGCGATTGAAATGGCGATTTCCAAACTTAAAGCGCTTCTGCGGGCAAGAGCCGATCGCTCCGTTCGCGCTGCGCAACTTGATCGTCAGCTCGTCGCAATGGCACGGCAGAGCGACGCATGTCAGGTACTGACGTCCATTCCCGGGGTCGGCGCGGTGACTTCCGCCTCCTTTGTTGCGGCGATAGAGGATCCGAAAAACTTCCAGGCAAGATTTGCCGGGAGACGAAAGTTGCCACTCACCCTGAGGATTTGATCTCGGTGATCAAGGATCCGAAGTGGCAGATTGAGTGGATCGGTTCTTGAAGCCGGACCACTGTCGCAATGGCTTTATGAGGGACTTGCCAAGGCAGGATTGCCGGTGATCTGCATTGAGACAAGGCATGCCAAGGCATTTTTGAAAGCCCAACCGAATAAGACGGACCGCAACGATGCGTGTGGCATGGCCCAGATTATGCGCGTCAATCTCTATCGGTCTGTGCATGTGAAGACATTGACGAGCCAGAAGCACCGAGCATTGCTGACCGCGCGCAAACTCTTGCAGGAAAAAGCCATCGCCATCGCGAATGACATTCGCGGATTGTTGCGCAACTTCGGTCTGAAAGTGGGATTGGTCGGCAAGATCAAATTCGAGGAGAGAGCAGGCCGTTGAAGAAGTCAGTCGCGTTCGCAGACGAAGCCTGAATCGTCTCCATTGTGGACGTAGAAGTGCCCGACAAGGCGTCCGGCGGAGCCGAGAGCAGCCCATCCGCGACCACAGGCCGGGTCGCTCTCGTCTTGTCCCTCCCATGAGAACTCCGCACAGGCTGATCCGTCGCGTGCGCCGTAGCGGACATCGAGGAAGCCCTTGAGCGCGCCGAAGGCGATTTCGCCGTCCGCCGCGCCCTGGAATGGCAGATGCGCCTCTTCGACGAGATCGAGGACGTCGTTGTCACAGTTGTCCATCTCGACGATGCGCCAACGACCGGCGAAGGCCTTGGCGAAGGCAGAAACCCTGGCCATCAGCCTATCTCCGTCATGAGCTTCGGCAGCCGCACCAGATTGTAGGCGGCGGCCGCGAAGGTGAAGGCCCATCCGACGCGGTCGCGGCCACGAAACTTCGTCTTGTCCTGCCCCGCGACGGTCTTGATCCAGCCGAACGCCTCCTCGATGCGCTTGCGGATGCGCAAGCTGATCCCATAGCCGGAATGGCGCGTCGTGCGCCCATCAATCGCCGAGCGGCGACCATTGACGTTCTGCGCCACATGGGGCGTCACCCTCATCGACCGCAAATCTTGGACGAAGTCCTTTGTGTCATAGGCCTTGTCGGCACCCAGCGTGACTGCTTGTGGCCGGTCGCAGAAAGGTTCGATCATGTGAAGAGCTGCGATGCGTTCGGCATATCCGGTTGCCTCCGTCAGATAGGCGTCGACCAGAAGACCATGGCGGTTTTCCATCAACCCATGCCCCATGAAGCACAGCTTGGCCTCCTTGCCTTTTCCCTTCCTATATAGCTTTGATCGGTCGTTGATGCATGCGTCTGGTTGGAACGCTTTTCGCCATGGAAGTCTGCTTCCGCGTTGCGACCGCCGCCATCCGATGGCGGTTCGTCCGAGCCGTCCTTCGGCTTGAAGCTCTTCATCGACGCCCAGGCTTCGATCAGCGTGCGTGCCATCGACAGAGAAGTGGTCGGTTGACAGCAGCCGCTTTACCTTGTTGAGTAAGGATTGCACTCAGGAACTTCGCAGCAATGTCACCATCGGCAACCGGTCGCGGTGCTTCGAACAAACCGAATGGTCCCAAGCGGGATTGTCAATGCCGATGTCGACGAACCGCCGGAACAGAAGGTCGTATTCCAACCGCTCCATCAGAAGTCGCTCGGAACAGATCGAATAGAAGGTCGTGTTCGAAAAGATCATCCTCTACGGGCCATCCGGCAGATCGTGAACGAAGCGCTCGTTTCACTGGAACGAGATTTTGCCGCGCTTTATTCACCGATCGGATCGCGCCTGAAAAGCTTCTTCGAGCCATGCTTTTGGAGGCCCCAAATCGCAATAAAGCGAGTGAATCACGACCAGAGCCTATGCGCCAGGGCCTTTTTCAACAGCCTGCTAGGGCGT
>NZ_CBYB010000012.1 GCF_000577275.2 Rhizobium favelukesii | reverse complement strand
ATGCAACTGTAATGCTAGTCTTACTGAGTCACAAAATGCGGGGATTCTTGCTGTGCAATGATGTGCTAGCGTAAGCGATTCGTGGTCAGCAGGAGAATGCTGAGATGAATGGCCTGAGCACGGGAAGTGAAGCAGCCTTTGCGGATTATGTCCATAGGCTGGTCGATGTGATCGGCCACGCCGATCGGGCGGAGCCGCTCAACGATTACTGCCTCGGACTAATGCTGCCGGTGGACCGCAAGAGCGTCGAGCCTCTGGCGGCGGTGATGGCACCGGCGCGGGTATCGGCCAAGCATCAGTCGCTACTGCATTTCGTCGGCCAAGCGCCGTGGTCGGACGAGGCGCTTCTGGCGCGGGTTTGCGACCTGGTGCTGCCGCTGATCGAGCGGCATGGGCCGGTCGAGGCGTGGATCGTGGACGACACCGGATTTCCCAAGAAGGGCAGGCATTCGGTCGGGGTTGCGCGGCAATATTGCGGCCAGCTCGGCAAGCAGGACAACTGCCAGGTCGCAGTCAGCCTCTCGATCGCCAATGTCGCGGCGAGCTTGCCGATTGCCTACCGGCTGTATCTGCCCGAGATCTGGGCCGACGATCCCGAGCGGCGACGCAAGGCGAAGATCCCGGATAGCGTTGCGTTCCAGACCAAGCCCGCAATCGCGCTCGACCAGATCCGCGCCGCTCAAGCGGCCGGAGTTGCGCCCGGCGTGGTGTTGGCCGACGCCGGCTATGGCGCGGACGGCGCATTCCGCACCGGCCTGTCGGCGCTCGGCCTCGACTATGTCGTGGGCGTGCAACCGACACTCAGTGTCTGGCGACCTGGCGAGGAACCATTGCCGCCCAAGCCTTGGCGCGGAAAGGGGCGGCCAACCTCGCTGATGCGCCGCAGTCCCGAGCACCGCCCGGTATCGGCGAAGGCGTTGGCGCAGGAACTGCCGCAAGATGCCTGGCAGACCATTGGCTGGCGGGAAGGAACGAACACTGACCTCGGCTCCCGCTTCGCCGCCGTGCGCGTGAGGCCCGCGTCCAGGGATTACAATTTGACCACGCCCCGCGCCGAGGAATGGCTGCTGATCGAATGGCCCGAGGGCGACACCGAGCCGCTCAAATACTGGCTCTCCACTCTCGCCGCCGACGCTTCGCTCGGAAAGCTCGTCAGCACCGCCAAGCTGCGCTGGCGCATCGAGCGCGACTACCAGGAACTCAAGCAGGAACTCGGGCTCGGCCATTATGAGGGGCGCGGCTGGCGCGGCTTCCATCATCATGCAAGCCTCTGCATCGCCGCTTACGGATTCCTCATCTCCCAAAGGGAGGCGATTCCCCCCTCAGCGCCGACCAAAACCAAAAACCGCCCGCAACCTGCCGTTCCCCAAGGTTATCGACCCCGAGGATCCCCCGATCCGACCCGAGCGACACACGCCAAATTCGATCGCCACCGTCAGAAGGCACTTGACCGTCGCACTCAGTCGCAGTCTTCAGCGATGTCCATGCTGCACCAGGACCAATGATCGCTAAAATCACAAACTTGTGACGCAGTAAGACTAGGAGAGAAGGGGCCGCATATCTTTACTATTCGCTAAGGTTGGAAATGGTGTGATCGACCAACTAATTAAATCGACGGCACGCTGAAGTATGGTGTCCGCAAGAGCAAGGCTGGATGAAGTAACGATCACATATCCAATAGGGTCTCGGGAATCGTTTTTTCGGACGATCAGCGTCTTGGGTTTAACATATAATTTGACCTCGACAACACCTGGTACGGCAGCCGCCCGACGGTCGCCATCGATCCAGTCGAGGATGCCATCGCGCTCAGGAAGCAGGATTCGGACGGCCGCAGTCCGCGAATGCCTTTTGCGCAAATCCCATTCGTCCCCGATGGCAAGCTTGATGTGCTCGGCGACGAGATTTACCCCGTAGGCCAGTCGGATCAGTTTAGGTTGCCCAACACCAAGACGCGGATTGACTTCAATGACTACTGGGCCATGCTTCGTCCAGCGGAGTTCAATGCACGTTGGGCCCCAGCCAAGGCCAAGTGCTCGCAAACAGCTTAGCGAAACATCGGCGATTCGCTCATGCTCATGCTCAATTAGCGCGGCCGGACATGTGGTCTCGCGACCCACGAAATGTGGCGGCGGGCCGAACTTTGCGGCGGTAATTCCAATGACCTCATTTCCCATTAGATCAGCGATATAAAAGGGGCCTTGCGCGAATTCTTCTACCAAGACCCTCGGCAAAGATTGCCATACGTGCTTCCCGCCCAATAGATAGGTCGCATGTTCGGCTACCTCATCGAGGTTGCGGCATAACCGGACACCGCTGCCGCCGCAGCCCATTGCTGGCTTAACGATCACAGGCAGGCCGATCTCTACGGCAGAGCTTTGCACTTCCGTCGCGTTCGCTGCCAAACGATAAGCAGGTACTGGAACGCCGGCCTGTCCGAGAAGCTGGCGTTGAGTGAATTTGTCGCAGCACCATTCAACGGATGCGGGATTCGGTCCCGGTAGACCGAAATGCCGGCAGAGTTTGGCAACTGTCGTAGGGATCGACTCGTCGAGTGCCGCAAAGCCGATGATGCCCGCGATGTTATAGGTGGTACGCAGCCGGGAACATTCGTCGATCAGCGCATCGAGATTGTCTGTATTTATACGAATTGCCTCGGTCTCTTTTGCCGCAAGATAGTCGTATTGAGCGGGGTCCGCCGCCAGGGAAATTGGATGAAGACCAAGACGCTGGGCCGCTTGGATGTATAGTGGCCCATCACCCCTTGACCCTTCAACCATGATGAGCGCTCTTTCTTCCATTGCCTTTATCCCCTACAATGCGTGATGTGTGGCGGTTCCGAGCCTACATCGGCACCTTACTTTTTTCAGCCGTGCCTGCCTCAGAGTTTGCCGTTAGCCTACCATCGTCAGCGATTTACGGCAGTAAAGATCGTGTAAATTTATTTGAAGCATCTGTTGCAGCCCTCGCCAATCGAATGGCACGTATTGCTTGGACTCTCTTATGACCAAAGGCGGTCGCTACGAGCCAGCGGCGCATAGGCCCGCGGCATGTGAAGGACGCGATCAGAGGCCGGGCACACGTCAGCACCCGACCGCATTGTTCATGCCGACAGAAGATTTTGCTTGCATCGGTGGGGGCGTCCATACATTTCTGGTGAAGCAGCCTTTGAGATTTTGTCCACCGCACTGAAGTTACGTCGCTAATTCCGTAGTTATCGACGCAACCAACGGTGAACTTATGGGGCGGGTTGAAATTCTGGCGGGCGTCGAGCGCCGCAGTGTTTGGTCGGACGAGGACAAAGCTTCGGAGAGTTTGGACGAGGTTGAGACGAGCGGCTCCAGCGTCGCCGAGATTGCCTTGCCGGCACGATATTCCTCCGCAGCAGATTCACACTTGGCGCAAAAGCTTGGTGGGGACATAGGTCGTCGGGTGGATCAGGCGTGACGCTGTTGCCGGTGGCGCTGATCGGGCCGGATGCGGAAAGCGAACCGGATCGAGCCGCGGCACCAGAGAAGGTCGCGGCAAGACGGCCGGCAAAGCCGTCGCGCATTGAGATCGGCTGCAAAGGGGGCGGCGTCCTGAAGGTCGATGCGTCTATCGCGCCGGAAACGCTGAAAGTTCTGAGCCTGTCGGTGGGGGACGCATGTTGGGGCAGGGGCGAATGCGCGCGTGTATCTCGCCTGCGGGGCGACCGACAGGCGCAAAGGGATCGACGGCCGCGACGCCTGGCAATATTCATCGCCCACGCCTTAAGCCAGGACCATATTCTGACCACCGTCAGTGTGGCGTGAGCCGCTTCATAGAGCAGCGTTCGCATCATTGTGTCACCACACAGGGAAATCCGGCCGACGCGATTGCTCTCCAGGTTGGTTCTCACTGGGCCAGCCCTAATGCAGGGTCAAAATCCGTGGCAAAGCAGCCGCTTTCGTCTGCACGATCTGGAGGCCGGAGATCTCGTTGGTCCGGCATGTCAGAGCGAATCTAGCGAATGTTTGTACGATGGTCTATAGGTTATCGCCTCTGCACAACCTTCAGTCCAGCGATGGCTGCGATGACAATGTGCTCTAGTGCTCCAGCTGGAGCCCGGATGAAGTCTGCTGCTTTCACCGACGCCCCTCATGCGCGCCAGCTTTTTGGTCCTGATCACGCGAACTTGCCATCGGTGTCATTGACCAATCAATCAGGTCTACGGCACGTTGAAGTATCGCTTTGGTCCGAGCAAGATCTGTCGAAGCGGCGATGATATGTCCGATCTTGTCTCGTTCATCACCTTTCCTGACGATCGAAGTCTTAGGTTCGATAAAAATCTTTACCTCTTGGACACCTGGTACCGCAGCAGCCCGAGTCTCTCCACCGATGGTATCGAGGATGCCATCGCGATCAGGAATTAGGACCCGCGCGGCCGCAGTATCCGAACGAGTCCGGCGCAAAGTGCATTCCTCTCCGATGACAAGCTTGATGTGTTCGGTGATGAGATCGACACCGTACGCCAGCTGGACCAGTTGAGAATTAGGTGTACCCGCAAGACGAGGATTGACCTCTATCACAACTGGACCAAGCCTCGTCCACCGTATATCAATGTTATTTGGTCCCCAGCCTAGGCCGAGGGCTTGCAGACAGCTGAGCGAAACATCTACGAGGCGGTTATGCCTGAAATCGGTCAGAAGGGCGGGATAGATGTACTCACGACAGACGAAATGCGGCTGGTCGCCGAAGTCAGCGGCGCCAATTCCGATGACCTCATTTTCCATTATTTCAACGCTATAGTGGGGCCCTTGCGCGAATTCTTCGACCAGTATTCGTGGCGAACACTGCCATCTGTGTTCTCCCAATAGATAGTCCGTATGTTCGGCAAGCTCATCCACATTGCGGCACAATCGGACACCGCTGCTGCCGATGCCTACGGCTGGCTTGACAATCACCGGAAAGTCAATTTCGGTAGCAGAGTCTTTTACGTCCATAGCATCTACCGCAAAGCGAAATTCAGGCACAAGTATACCGGACTCCGCAAGAACCTGACGTTGAGCGAATTTGTCGCAGCATCGCTCAACCGCTGCGGGATTCGGTCCCGGCAGACTGAAGTGCTGGCAGAGCTTGCCGACGGCCGCGTAAAGTGACTCCCGCGCGCTGGTTATGCCAGCAACGTCGGCGATCCGGGATAAGCTAGAGCATACCTGTATCATCGCGGCAAGGTTATCTGTGTCGACACAGATTGTCTCACAGTCACTTCCTGCAAGATAGTCATACTGACTTGGCTCAGCTGACAGAGTAATCGGATGAAGACCAAGACGCTGGGCCGCCTGGATGTACAGCGGGCCATTACTTGCGCTTTCAAGGAGAACGAGAGCTCTTTTTCGCATTGACTGGTGACTCCGAGATTGCATGAAGTGCTGTCGCCCTTCGCACCGCAACCGGCCCACTTCGCGGCCGAACAACGATTAAGGTCACGTAACAGCAGACGATATTCTGTTGAAGGCGATCCGAATTCTCCTTTCGAAACAGAAGGTCGCTAGTAAGTGACGAACATGAATGCTGCCTCGGTTTGATAGCAGTGTGGATTTGCATGCATATGCGCTGAATACAGCCGCTGTCAGTCACTATTGCGATCGACGAATACCAACGAATACCCGGCGCCAATACTACCATCCTTGATAGCTGCACGGGACAATGTTGTCCCACAGTGCGGGGCGAACTGTGGTTTGGGGGGAGGCCGCTCAGGCGCGTGTGATGGTGCCGCACCATCCGCTTTAGAAGATTGCCAAGCTCACATCGGGGCGGGAGTGTTCCTCACGCTCACTTATCGGGACTTCAGAACGAAGTTCTGATCGTTGCGGCGAACAATTACGATCTGATGCGCCGGAGTGAACGAGCCGGCCGGGGCGCTGCGGTGTTGCGCACGTCCACGCCTAGGTCCGCGAATATCGCTCTGATATCCCTTGTCAACACCTTGGACGCACGATCTCCTCCGGTCGAGATGGTCGGCTGTTCAATCTGATCGCGCATGGAACCGAAGGACGTCGGTGATCAAGCTCTGATGCGCGCGGGTTGGCTACCGTATTCCGGGCTGGTCCCTATCTTACTACGGGCGTCGGTCTTGCCGGCAAACAAAGCGGCTGACGGGCATTTCCCTACCGTTGCTCCGCCCCCGCCCATACGCGAGGTGCAAGGTGCAGCGTCGGGTGGATTTACGACGGGGACAGCTGCGGTTCTCTGGCGACGGCCCACATGAAACCGGCCAGTTCGCGGGCGATCGCCGTGCAACCACGTCGTGCGCGTACCTCGGCCGCTCATCATTCGACAGTACGACGTTATCCGGGTCTGCGCCTTCCATGCGATTTCCCGTACCTTCGATGGAGCTTTTTCGCGCCGACTTTCGTAGGATGCCGATAAGTCCACGCGCTCTCGACCAGCATACGTCGAACTCTTCCGTTCCCTGCTTCGGTGATGTCA